>JASHSC010000429.1 GCA_030036915.1 Terriglobia bacterium | reverse complement strand
CAAGCAGCAATCGCCACCGCCTCCCCCGACTCCAGCGCTGTCTGAGCACACTCCAAACGACCAATTCATTGATGTCACAGAGCAATCCGGAATTCACTTCTCACTTGCCAGCGGCGGCAACGAGAAACGCTACATCATTGAGGCGAAGGGCGGCGGTGGCATCGCCTGGATCGATTACGACAACGATGGCTTTCAGGATCTCTTCCTCGTGAATGGCTCGACCTTCGAACAATGGAAACAAGGCACGAGCCCGCGTTCACACCTGTACCACAACAACGGCGACGGCACCTTCACGGATGTGAGCGCGGGTTCAGGCCTGGACCACACGGGTTGGGGAATGGGAGTTTGCGTGGGTGATTACGATAACGATGGCTTTGACGATCTGTATGTCACCTATTACGGCGGCAACGTTCTCTACCACAACAATGGCAACGGAACCTTCACCGACGTCACTCAAAAGGCGGGCGTGGGGGGCGGCGGATGGGGCATGGGGTGCGCTTTCGGCGATTATGATAACGACGGGCACCTGGACCTCTACGTCGCCGATTATCTTGATGTCGATATCCTGAAGCTCGGCGCAATGGGCAGCGCTCCTAACTGCACCTATCGCGGCATCGCGACCTTCTGCGGTCCGCGCGGCTTGCCGGGCGGTCGCGATTTCCTGTTTCACAACAACGGCGACGGCACGTTTACCGACGTAACCGAGCGCGCCGGAATCGACAGCAGCAAGTATTACGGTTTGGGTGTAGTGTGGTGCGACTATGACCGCGACGGCCAGCCGGACATTTACGTGGCCAACGATTCCACTCCCAGTTCGCTTTACCACAACAACGGCGACGGCACGTTTACAGACGTGGGCGCTGAGGCCGGCGTCGCTTATAGCAGCGAGGGGCAGGAGCAGGCCGGAATGGGCGTCGATTTCGCGGATTACGACAACGACGGCTGGGGCGACCTGATCAAGGGCAACTTCTCCGACGACACAAAGAACCTCTATCACAACAATCGCGACGGCACCTTCACCGATTTGACGTACCGTGCCGGTCTGGGCGCCGCCGGGTGGCTGTTCACCACGTTTGGCGCCAAGTTCCTGGATTACGATAACGACGGGTGGAAGGACATTATGCTTACCAACGGGCAGGTCTTTCCGCAAATCGATCGGTATCGGTCCGGCATTACATACGCAGAACGCAGCCTGCTGTTTCACAACCGCGGCGACGGGACATTCGAGGAGGCTGGTTTGCAGTCAGGACCGGGGTTTGCCCAGCGCCGGGTGAGCCGGGGACTGGCCACGGCGGATTATGACAACGACGGCGACCTTGAAATGATGATCTCGAATATGAACAGCCCGCCGGCCTTGCTGCGACACGCGAGCAAGAATGGCAATCATTCCATTCTGATCAAAACCATTGGAACGACGAGCAACCGCGATGGCATCGGGGCGGAAGTCAAGGTAATAGCCGGCAGCCTGACACAATATGACACAGTGCGAAGCGGAGGCAGCTATCTTTCCTCGAGTGACCTGCGCCTTCACTTCGGCCTGGGCACCCACACCACAGTTGATCGCCTCAAAGTTCGCTGGCCCGCCGGCGAAACCCAAGTCATCGAAAACCCGCCCGTCGATCACGTTCTGGTGGTTAAGGAAGGCGAAGGTTTGATGAGCTCAAAGCCCTTTCGCCAGGCGCGCGTTCGAGTTCCGTAATTTCTATCGGATTTCAATGACATACCTGCCGAGGTAAACCTTTGCCGGTCCCCCTTGGGGAGTAATTGTCGTCAGCGGCTTGGCCTGCTTCAGGCTCTCATCTTTCTTAGCGGCGCATTCACCCAGCTTTTCGCCGGCCTGGTTGAAAATTCTAAATGGCGCGTCGGCGGTGCTAGCGGCGGGTGGGCGTTCCAGTCCGAAGCCGTAGCTGCCCACACCCAGGGCGATGCCGCAAACGGAGATGGGGCCTTCGGTAATCAACATGCCGATGTATTTCTGCTGTATTTGCGACGAATATCCTGACGTATCGATTAGAGCCAGAACCAAACGCGTCCCTTTGGCGTTTTTCAAAACGGCCGCGTTCCGCTTCTCCACAGGGATGCGGTTTCCCTCCAGATAAAAGTCGTTGGGGACAGCGCGAGTGAAGGCGTCCGCGCTTACCGGCGCGAACCCGCCTTGCGCGCGCGCCGCACTCGGCCCAGGGACCAGCAAGCAAAAAGATACGATGAATCCCACAACCATTATTGTCTTGTTCAAGGATTTCCTCCCCCGGACTCTGCAAGTCTGTAGGTTAGTGGCATGAAGCTGTCAGAGCCGGGGCCAGTCTATCATGGATGCGCCGCAGCCTCATGAACAGTAATCCAGCCGCTCATGAAAATTCTCAAAGCTGCCGATTATTGGAATGAAAGTTGAGTCAGGAGCGCCAGGCTATAAAGGGCGTTGCGTGCCCACTCGGCGCGCGCCTGCAGTTGTAGCGCGGGGTGTCCTCACCCGCGTCCAAGCGTCCCCGGGGCGCCAGAGCATAAGTCTGTCACAAAGGAGTCAGGGGCCATTCGGACCAGGAAAATTCTCATTTGGGGCGCTTTGCCGCTCGCGGCTTGGGTAGCGATACTGGTGTTTGCCTACCAGGCTCGGCGATACGCGGTAATCACCAACCTGAAGACCGTTGAGGTTCCACTTCAGCCGGTCGTCAAGCCTTCGCTCAATCTGACTGAACAGTTTCCGGAATCGTTTCCCTTGCAAGTGGCCGTCTACTTGACACGGGAGGATGAGGGCGGGCTTGGGCCTGCGCACGCATTCAAGGAAATGGGCATTCCGTTCTTTGTTACCCGGGAATTCGACCGCGCACTCGAGCACTCCTGCCTGTTCATTTATCCCGAAGTCGACGGCAACACATTCACACCCGAACAGATAAAGAGGTTGTCCCAATTTGTTCAATCGGGCGGCACCATCTTCGCCCAAAATGTTTTCGCTGGAGGCCTCAAGTCCCTTTTCGGCTTTCGCGACGTTCAAGGATCGCGCACCCGCCACGGCCTGGTCATCGTGGCGGATAGTCAACCCCTATTCAAGTATCTCGACCGGCCCGAGGAAAGGGAAATCCCGCTGGCCGATGCAAAGGCCACATCACTTTTTGCCACGAACGGCTATACGTCCGACGGCAGTTCCCAGGTACTTGCCCGGTTTGACGATGGCTCAGCGGCCCTGCTGGGAAAGACGACAGGGCAGGGCTCAGCCTTCATAACGGGCGTGGCTTTTGATGACGTGATCCTGCGCAGCCAGTGCAACCGGCATTTCCAGCCGTATCGCGCTTACGTGAACACCTTCGAGCCGGGTGGAGACGTCTGGCCGCTGATCTTGCGGGCATGGTACGAGCATTACGCGGCCGGCGCAGTGCGGTTGGCAACTATCCCGCAGGGCAAGCGCTCCTGGCTGATGCTTTCCCATGACGTCGACTGGGAAAATTCCGTGGTGCCCATGCTGGCCTTTGCGGAGATGGAGACGCGCCACCACACCAAGAGCACCTTCTTCATGCAGGCCAAATATATTTCGGACATGAACGGCCGCGCGTTCTTCTACGGTTCGAACCTGAAGGTGCTTGCCAAGCTTGTGTCGATGGGGTTTGACGTGGAAAGCCACACGGTGATCCATGCGCGCGGGTTCAATCAGTTTGATTTGGGGACGGGCAGGGAAACCTACGCCAATTACCGCCCGCGCATGGAGAAAACCGGCATGGCGGAGGGTGCTTCTGTGCTGGGCGAAGTGCGGGTGAGCAAGGAGCTGATTGACGCTGCCATCCAGGACCATCACACCATTTTTTTCCGCGCCGGGCACCTACGCTTCCCGCCCACGCTCGCCGAGGCGCTGGTGGAATGCGGCTATGAATTCGATTCTTCCTTCACGGCGCCTGATGTGATGAGCAATTTTCCCTACGAACTCACCTACGATCGCGGCTTCGAGCACGAAAGCCCGATCTACGAATTCCCCGTGACGATTGAGGATGAGGAGCAGCCGCCCTTGGCCGAGCGAGTCGGAAGAGCTATCCAGGTGATTCAAGCCAATGCTGATAACGGCGCGGTGAGTGTGATTCTGATCCACTCCAATGACCCAAAATCCAAAGTTCCTGCCGAAGAAACGCTGCTCAGTCAATTACCGCGCGATATTGGCGTTTCAGACATGCTAAGTTTCGCCCGCTATTGGCGCGCCCGGGACCGCCTGGTGTGGACGATCATGCGGGGGAAAAATCCCCAGGAGGCCACTTTGAGCGTGCAGAGTGCCGAGCCCGCAAGCGGCCTAACCTTTTCTTTCGTCAAGATGATTTCTTCCGTTGACGGTGGTGCGGAACTGCTGCCCGATCACCGGCATATTGTCCTGCCGTCTCTTACGGCGGGTGGTGAGGTAAGATTCAACATCGTTTATCAACCGTGAGGCCCAGGGCGGCTGGGCGCAACCCAATTTGTCCTCGTGTTTATCGCCAAATTGCCGATAGAGGATATGGGGGTGTGGAGAGCCCCCGGCCGAAAGCACCCTGGTTTTTGCAGGGGCAATCCTTGTGTATGCCCGGCTCCGGTCATGAGGGGCGGTGGGCGGACGCGACCCGTCGCCCGAAGACGGCTTTGGGTCGCAGGGCGAGGCCTGTCTCTTCCTGCCGATCACGAAACGCAGATGCTCAACGTTCTAATTGCCGGACTATCCCCGGAACTCGAACCCTGGCTCATGCAGCGCCTCGGGGGTGTACCCGAGTTGACGCTGGAGGCCGCTCACAACGGCGAGGAGACTTTACGGCTGCTCGGACAGGGAAAACACCTCTTGCTGGTCGTCGACGATCTTTTGCAAGGCATCAAGGCCGGCGAGGTGATTACGCGGGCGCGCCAGGAACTTGGCCTAAGCGATATGCGCGCGATTTACTGTCTCGAAAAAGACCGGCCCGGGCGGGTGGAAGAGGATTTGACCTCCAAGCTGCTGAAAAATGACCGGCTTCTTTTCCACCCCCTTGACAGGGAAGAGCTTGCCCGCGACATCCTGGCCTCCTGCGCCAGCGGCACGAAAACCCAGACGGAAGAGGAAACGGCCGGCGACGACTCTTTGGAAGCCGAGGGCGTCGATTTGTGGCCACAGTTTAAGGACCAGATTTTTGCCCACGTAACTTCACTGGAGCAAAGCCTTGCGGTGTTGATGAAGGGCGAACCCAACCCCGAGGAGCAAAAGAAGGCCCAACGCGAGGCGCACAAGCTGGCGGGATCGCTCGGCAGCCTGGGCTTTCCACACGGAACGGAATTGGCACGTCAGGTGGAGCAGGCACTGCGAGACCAAGCGGGCTTGAATCAGGTGGATTTTCTGCGCGTATGCGACTCCGTAAACGTGATGCGCAATGAGTTGGAGCATGGTCCATCCAAGCCCGAAGAAGCGTCGAAGGGCGAGGCCGGTGCGGAAGCGGTGGTAGTTGACGACATGCGGCTGCGCCTGGTTATCGTTGACAACGATCGTGAATTAGCCGCCGCCATTGCGCTTGAGGCGTCGCATCGCGGTATGAAAGTGGAGGTGGCAAGCGACCCGGAAAAAATCGACAGTCTTCTGTCTCCTGATGTCCCGAACGCTGTACTGTTGGATCCGGCTTTTCCCGGAGGCATCGACAAGGGTTTGGAATTCCTATCTCAGTTGTCCGCGCGGCAGTCCTTGACACCGGTCCTGGTATTCACCTCGGGAAAAACCTTCGCCGATCGACTGAAAGTCGCACGGCACAATGCCCGCGCCTTTCTCGAAAAGCCCATGCCGGCAACTCGAGTAGTTGACGCTGTGGCTCACCTGCTTGAGCGGCGCAAGGCGACGCGCGTGAGGGTCCTGGCCGTGGATGATGATCCCGCCATTCTGGCGGCCTTGAAGCAGCTATTGGAGCCGCAAGGCATAGTCTTAAATGCTCTCAGCGATCCTTTGTTGTTGTGGGACACGCTCGAAAGCTTCTCTCCGGATCTTCTGCTCGTTGATAACGACATGCCGCACATCACCGGTGTTGAACTGTGCCGCGTGCTCCGAAATGACGAGCGGTGGAGAAGCACTCCGCTTCTCTTCCTTACCGCGAGCGACGATCCTGAAACCCTGCAAAAGGCCTTTGCGGCCGGCGCGGACGATTTTGTTACCAAGCCTTTCGTTGGACCGGAGCTCCTTGCCCGCATTACCACACGCTTCGAGCGTGCTCACCACTTGCTGGATACGCTGGACAAGGAATTGGTTACCGGAGCGGAATCTGTGAAGACTTCGATCTGGTATCTTGACCGCCTGTTCCGGTTGGCCACGCGGCGACAGGAGCGGCTCTGCCTCGTGGTTCTGGACCTGGATGATTTTGAGCACATCAATTCCCACTACGGCCGTCCCACCGGCGACCGCGTGTATCGCCGGCTAAACCAGCTTCTAACGGGTGCATTCCGAATTGAAGACGTCGTCACCCGGTGGGAAGGCGACGAGATTGTGGTTGGCCTCTATGGAATGGCCGGCGGAGACGCCGTCCAAAGGCTGGCGGAATTGCTGGAGGCTTTCCGGCAGGAGGAATTCACAGCGGACTCGGGCGAAAAATTCCGTGTGACGTTCAGTGCGGGAATTGCCCAGGATTTGAAAGACGGCCCCGACCTTCAGTCGCTATACCGCACGGCGCATGAGGCGCGGGCGCGGGCAAGAAAAATGGGGGGTGACCGGATCCTGACGAGCGCCGCGTTTTCGCCCGAAGGTCAGGCGTCTGCGGAACCGAATATTGTTGTGGTGGACGATGATGAAACGCTGGGCAGCCTGCTTCGTCACGCCCTTACCACTCGGGGATATCGCCCCGAATGTTTTCAGGACGGGCGGACGGCTCTCGAAAATCTCGGGGGTCGCTCGCCCGCAATGCACCCCCAGGTGCTATTGCTCGACGTGGACCTTCCCAATATGGATGGATTATCCGTCCTGCGGCGACTCTCTGAAGACGGGGTGGTGAAGCGGACTCGCGTCATTATGCTGACGGCGCACTCCAATGAGGCGGAAGTGGTTAACGCACTCGAATGGGGAGCATTCGATTACATTGCCAAACCGTTCAGCCTGCGTGTGCTCATACAACGCATTCGCCGGGCGATGGAGGTTTGATACGCTGGTTTCCCGCGACATTGTTCTGCGGGCCATCTTCGTGGAAGGGCTGATCCTTGGGATCACCCTGGCCCTGATTTTTGGCCACGCGGCCTGGCTGGGCTGGTATAAGTCCCTCTACAACGCGCGCCTGGGCGCGGCACGGGAATCTCTCACCAAACTGCTGGATGCGAGCGAGACCTCCACGGAAAAACGAGAGGAGATGATTCGCCGATCCGTGGAGGCTCTGGGAAAGCTTCCCGCGCAATTGCAGATTGGCATCTTCAAGTCGCTGGCCAGAAACCTGTGTGGGCAGCAGAAGAAAACTGTGGGTGACCTGGCCATGCGCGCCGGGCTCCTGGCTCTCGCGGACCGTGGTCTGCTCAGTCATCGCTGGTGGAGAAGGCTTCACGCCGCGCGTTTGTTGACGGTTCTGGATGGCGGTCCCGCCGTCATCCCCCAATTGTTAAATGATACGAACCCCCACGTGCGGGCCCAGGCGGCGGAATGGGCAGGGGAACATCCGCGCCCCGAATTGATTCGAGCCCTTCTGAAACTGCTGAATGACCCCGCAAAGATTTGCCGCTTCACGGCCCAAAACTCGCTCTTGAAGATGGGGCACGTCGCAGTGCCTTACCTTTCGCAATATCTCCTGCAAAAGTCGAGCCCGGCATTTGCCGCCGCACTGGAAGTAGCACTGGGCCTGGCAGAACCACGATTTCTTTCTGCGGCCTTGCGCTTGTGCCGTGATTTTTCCCCCACTGCTCGTGCCATGGCGGCGCGATTGATCGGTCAGATCGGAGGCAAAGAAGGAGCGGCCGCACTTGTTGAACTGCTTCGCGATTCGGAGGCCCAGGTGCGCGCCGAAGCGGCACGCAGCCTGGGGAAGCTGGGAGAGTGGACTTCCGCGCCCGCCCTCGCCAACGCGCTTGCTGATCCGGCCTGGGATGTCCGCCGCGCTGCCGGGCTTGCCTTGAGGAGCTTCGGAAGTCCGGGCGTCCTGCTTCTGAGGCAGTCTCTCAACCATGAAGACAAATTCGCCTGCGACATGTCGCGTCAGATCCTGGAAATCCCCACCTCGGCCCTGGTGCGAGACATGTCATGAGCGACCTGGCGAGAAGCATTCTCGACTTTTTGCTGGTCTCCGACTGGCTGGTGCTTGCTTATTTTGTGCTGGTGAACAGTTTTTACCTGCTATTGCTGCTCGCAGCGACGTGGGAAATGCGAACGCATTACCACACCATTCGCGATGAGCTGCGCTGGCGGATTCTGGGATCAAGGTTTGCGCCCCGCATCAGCATTCTGGCTCCTGCACACAACGAGGCCGCGACGGTGCGCGACAGCGTCCGGAGCCTGCTTACTCTTTATTATCCGAATCTTGAGATTGTGCTGGTGAATGACGGTTCTACGGATGAAACCATGGCGGTGTTAGCCAGGGAATTCGAGCTTGTAGCCATTCATCCCATTTACCGCCAGCAGGTTCGAACCAAGCCCGTGCGGGGTCTATATATTTCCCGGACCTTTCCGAATCTGACGGTGATTAATAAGGAAAATGGAGGGAAGGCGGATGCCCTGAACGCAGCTCTGAATTTCTCCACCGCCAAACTGGTCTGCGCCATTGATGCGGATACTCTGGTGGAGCCTGACGCGCTTCAGCGCATGGTTCGGCCCTTTCTGATGAGTGACCATGTCGTGGCCGCAGGCGGGACGGTTCGAATCGCCAACGGTTCGCGCATTGAGGGCGGCCGCGTCGTGGCTCCGCGAGTGCCGCGCCGGCCACTGGCGGGCATTCAGGTGATTGAATACCTTCGTGCATTTTTGGTTGGTCGCCTGGGGTTGACGCGGTTTGGAGATAATCTGGTTATCTCCGGGGCATTCGGACTTTTCCTGCGATCGGCCGTGATTGCAATCGGTGGGTATGAAAAGGAGACCGTCGGCGAGGACATGGAAATCGTAGCGCGTCTGCGCCGCCACGGCTATGAAAACAAGACGCCCTGGCGCGTTGCCTTCCTTCCGGACCCCGTGGCTTGGACGGAAGCGCCCGAGACGTTGCGGGTCCTGGCTTCGCAGCGCGACCGATGGTACCGCGGCCTCGCCGAGGTACTCTGGCGGCATCGGCGCATGTTCTTCAACCCCCGGTATGGGGCGTTAGGCCTGGTTGTTTACCCCTACTTTCTGGGTGTCGAGTTGCTCGCGCCGATTGTGGAAGCCATGGGGTTGATGATTTTAATGGTCAGCCTGGCGGCACAGGCCGTTGACCTGCAATTTGCCGCGCTTTTTTTCCGCGCGGCCTATGGATATGGAGCCATTTTGAGCGTGGCCACGTTGCTTTTTGAGGAACTTTGCTATC
>JASHSC010000040.1 GCA_030036915.1 Terriglobia bacterium | reverse complement strand
GCGGCTGGCGACCCGCCTAGTGTGAACTGTGAATAAAGTCACGACATTGCTCCTGCTCGGAGTGCTGATGGGCGGTGTGGCCCACGGCCAGTCCAACCCCTGCAATTCGGCCAACAATCACTGTGTGGTCCTCACCTGGTCACCCTCAACGACGTGGGTTATCGCCGGGTACTCCATCTTCCGGGGAGAGAAGCCGGGCAAAGAGAATTCCACCCCGCTCAATCCCACGCCTGTGGCGGCAGGATGCGGAGTTCGCGAAGTAATAATGCATCGCTATCGCCGGAGTGAGCGGCGCTGGGCACCGCCCTGCACCTGGACGGACAACAACGTGCAGCCGGGACACACATACTTCTACTACATCACCGCCCTCGACTTGGGCGGCGCTAAAAGCAAGCAGTCCAGGGAGGTTAGTGTGAAAGTGCCGGCCAATCCGCGGTGAATTCCGCAAGCCTTCGCCCGCACCCGCCTAGCGCGATCTCAGTGCCTCAATGGGTTACCCGCCCTTTGCGGTGATCTTGGTCTTGCTTTTGCGCCCGGAAAGATGGCTGCCCACCCACTCGGGGGGTAGGAACTAAAGGCTGAATGAACGGGCTGAGCTCAATCCGTGTAGAAATGGGGCCGGAGTTGATCCTCTGTCAGATATCGCTGCGCCTGCCGGTAAATCGCTTTGAGCGTGCCCTTATCGAGCTCGTCATGCACGGGTACGGTAAGCGTCTGGCGGGCGCCGCCGGCAAGCAAACGGCGGAGTTTGGCGTGGCTTCCTCGCTGCGCTTCCATCTCAAAACCAAAGAGAGAAAAGATTTTGATGACGTCGCCGCCGGAGAGAGTCTTAAGCTTTGGCATGAGCGAGCGGCTCAAGCTCGAAACTGGCGAGCACGGAAGGGTTCGGGGCGAGGTCGAACTGCGCCAAGTCCTCACCCTCCAGGTGGAGCGCGAGGGCTTCCTGGAGATTTCGTGCCAACTCGTCCAGGGTCTTTCCCTGCGTTACAACGGGAAGATCAAGGCACTCCGCCACGTATTGCTCATCGCCCTTAAAGATATGGACTTGGATGATTTTTTTCATGGTCGCTTGCTCAGTGTACCCCAAGACTAAGGTCGAGCCGAGAAAAATCGCGCCCTTAAGCGCCTTGCCATGCGCAGCCTTCGCTGCCTCAGTGCCTCGGCGGTTCGTCCGCCCCTTGCAAACGGTGTGATTCGTACATCTTGTTAAGTAGTCCCCGTGTCACGCTAATGACCTCGGCAATCTTGTGACCTGCGTATTCGCTATCGAACTTTGGCATCTCATGAATTGCACAATTACCGGCCTCCCTCACCCATGCTGCGGCCTCGACACCATCAGCTTTATCCCTTTCGTCGTTGCCGAAGAGGCCCTTCTCCGCCCCCTTAAGGAGTAAACTCGATACCCCTGGTTTGTTCTTGGTGGGTCCCATGGTTGCTTGCGCGCCCACTAAATCCTCCAGCGCTGAATCCAGGATGGCCCGGCACAAAACAGCCGTGGCGATCCTGAAGCCGTACAAGTACAGTTGATGTGCCTCCTCGAAGTATTTCTGAACCTTGGGGTTTCTTACACTTGGCTCAAAACGCTCGAAGTCGCACACTCGTGAGAGGATGCCATCAAGTTTCTCCAGCACCTCATTGGCGTAGTGAGCGTCGAGCTCGTCAATCTTTTGACTTTCCTGACGAATAGCGTCCACTTTTGCTACTGCTCTGCCAGTAGTGGCAAGTTGACGGATTGCATCTAGTCCCTCGGGCGAGAGATCTTCGACTCCCCTCAGTAATTGAGACGGCGGAGGGGTAAGCGACGTGCGCTCATACGCGACTGCTGTGCCGCGCTGTTTCTTCAGGTCGCTGGCAATTTTCCGGATTGCCTGGTTGTCAGAGTCAGGTTCACCCGAAGGCTGTTCCAGCCAATCCTCAAAAGCTCGTTTTCCGAAAATCATGAACGGGTAGGAGCGCCCGTCCTCGAAATCTTGTGCATTTATGTAATCCACAACCCTCTTCAGAACCTTTGCACGACTGGACCGCAGCAGTTCCCTCGGTAAATCGCCCACAGAGAACCTCCCATTTAATCAAGTCTAGTTTGAAGAAAGCGCGGGCCTGTTTTGTAGACCCGCGACTCTTCTCCGGCGCGCAAAGAAAATCCGAACACCCAACAACGGGGTGCGCACTTTGACACGTCTTGCGAATTTGCTAAAATTCGGCCCAGGAGGTCGACGGTGACACATCACCTAAAGCAATCGCCGAACACATGGGAATGCCCGGGCTTTCCTATAGTAGGCAATGGTGTGATGAAAACGTATGCCGACCTCCATCAATAATTAGGCGACCGCGGGTTTTCACCTGGCCACAATCAGAACACGTCTTCGCGCCTCCTAAGAGATTACCTGAAGGCTACAGAGTCCCATCCAGCATCCATGGGCCACAGGATTTCGTTGGGCTGGCCGCATCTACAGGTCACATTCTGCTCGACCTCCTTGGCACCGGTATTGGAGCCTCAGACGATGATTGTCTTTCCGCACTTTGTGCACGTGGTTTGTCTTTCCATAGGGCCTCCCAGGGATTCTATGTCAATCGACACAAACTCAAATTAAACTCAAGCAACACGGACCGAAAAAGCCAGCGCACTACGGTGCGGGCAGACACGAGGATCTTCCCTAGGTTTTTTTCATGCTTTTCGTGCCGCCTTGGCTTTGGCCTTTTCGAACACCATCGTGCCCTTCTTCAAATCCGCGTCGATGGTCAGCGCGTCTCCGGCGGCGATTTCGCCGTCCAGCAACTTCATCGCCAGCGGGTCCTGAATCAGGCGTTGGATTGCCCTTTTCAGCGGCCTCGCTCCGAACTGCGGGTCGTAGCCTTCGCGGTATAGAAGCTCGTGGGCCTTTTCCGTCAGCGTGATGGCGATTTTGCGTTCCGCGAGCATCTTTTTGAGATTCTCAAGCTGCAAGTCGATGATCTTTTCGATCTCGGCCTTTCCGAGCGCGTTGAAGATGACGATCTCATCCACGCGGTTCA
>JASHSC010000428.1 GCA_030036915.1 Terriglobia bacterium | reverse complement strand
TCTTCACTCTCGCGCAGCGCCTCCTCCGCCTGGTGGCGCTCCCTGCGGATTCGGGCATCCTTCAGCTCGCGTTCGAGTGCGGGAACCAGCCGGGCCAGCTTCCCCTTGACCATGTAATCCTGCGCCCCGGCCTTCATGGCGTCCACGGCGGTTTCCTCTCCCATGGTCCCTGAGACAATGATGAAGGGAATATCCAGACCTTTCTCTTTGAGCACCTCGAGCGCATGGGGCGCGCTGAAGCGCGGCATGGCATAATCGCAAAAAACCACGTCCCACCCGCGCTCATCGAGGGCGTCTCTCATGTCGCAGGGCGTTTCCACGGTTTCGGAGACCACCTCATAGCCGCCGCGACGGAGCTCGCGCAGGAGCAGCGTAACGTCATCGGGAGAGTCTTCTACAATTAGTGCGCGCAAGGGCTTAGACATGGTTTGCTCGCTGATAAGGAATGGGCGGCTCATTGAATAGCAACCAGTAGAGCCCGATTTGTTTGACCGCATTAAGGAATTGGGAAAAATCCACGGGCTTGCGCACGTAGCTGTTCACGCCCAGGCCGTAGCCTTCCGCCACATCCTGCTCCTCCTTGGAGGAGGTCAAGATGACCACTGGAATGCCATGCGTGCGCTCGTCGGCACGAATTTTTCTCAGAACTTCCAGGCCATTCACCTTGGGCAGTTTTAGGTCCAGCAAAACCATGGACGGCCAATCGTGAATGTCGCGACTTGCATACTTGCTGGTCCCGAAAATAAAATCCAGGGCCTCGACCCCGTCGCGCGCCACGACCACTTCGTTCGTGATGTTGTTCTTTTTCAAGGCCCGCAGGGTCAAAACCTCATCGTCAGGATTGTCCTCGGCAAGAAGAATTATTTTGTTGTTCATGTTGCATGCCCTCCCTTGCAGGCCGGACATAAATCCCTCAATTTCAAAGAGCACCGAATAGGTATGCGCCACCCAGGAGTCGGTCTCCACCAATTCCTGGATTGCCCGGTATTGAACCGCGCCGACCGTCAGCAAGGAAGCCACCGCCAACCCGAACCCGACTACGGCGATCTGCGTGGGCGAGAACTGGCCCAGGAAACCTAGCATATTGTCCGGGGGTAACACCGCCACGGACAGTGGCGCCTCCGTCGCCGCTGGAGCGTTCAATTCCACGTCTTCCTCCAAGGGTGCTCCCTTCCTCACAATCCCCCCGGATTGCGCGTTGTGCTGACATTGACTTCGTTGCAGGCGCTGCAGTCCGAAAACCTGTCCCCCTAAAGCGTGAATGAGAACATCGCTCCTTTGCCCACTTCCGCCTCTGCCCAGACGTGTCCTCCGTGCCGGTTGATGACGCGTTGCACGGTGGCCAACCCGATGCCGTGGCCTTGGAATTCGTTTTGGCCATGCAGCCTTTGGAACGTCCCAAAGAGCTTCCCCGCGTACGCCATGTCGAATCCCGCGCCGTTGTCGCGGACAAAGAACACGCGCTTGCCGTCGTCGCCGCAAACACCAAACTCAATACGCGCCTGGGGATTCTTGCCGGTAAATTTCCAGGCATTGGCAATCAGGTTCTGAAGGACCACCTCCATGAGCCGGCGGTCCGCCTGAACGGGAGCGGTGGGAGCAATCACAACTTCCACCTGGCGATTGGGCTCGCCCTGACGCAGGATTTCTACGACCGAGCCGGCGATGGAGCTCAGGTCCACCTGCTCACGCTGAATCTCCTGTCGGCTCAGTCGTGCAAGCCCGAGCAGGCAGTCGATCAGTTCGCCCATGCGCTGGGTGGCCGAGCACACGCGGCGGATGCAATCCCGCCCATCCTCATTCAGCTTACTGCCATAGTCCTCCACGAGCATTTGGCTGAATCCGGCGATAGCCCGCAGCGGCGCCCGCAGGTCGTGTGATACCGAGTAGGCGAAAGTCTCCAGCTCCTTGTTGGTAGCCTCCAGCTCCGTGCTGCGCCGGGCCAAATCGGCATTGAGCTTACGAATCCCCGTTTCCACGCGCTTACGGTCGCTCACATCGCGGATGCCGCTTGAGACCAGGGTCTCCCTCTCGGTTTTGAGCGGGCTCAGGCCGATCTCGAGGGGGAATTCCGTACCGTTTTTGCGGAGGCCGTAAAGCTCCAGGCTGGGGCCCAGGGTGCGCGGGCGCGCTTCACGGAATAAATTCGCCCAATTCCCAAACTCGTCGCATCGGGAGCGTTCCGGCACCAGCATGTCGACGCTGTGATCCAGCAATTCCTCGCGCGAATAACCGAAGAGCCTCTCCGCCTCGGCGTTCACGAGGGCGATGCGGCCGTCCGTTCTCACCACCACGATGGCATCGGGAGCGCATTCCAGCAGCCCGCGGAATCTCGCGTCCTGGCGCCTTCGACCAGTAACATCGCGGTTGATTTCGAGCATGGCCAGCGGCGCCTCGTCCTTGTCCTGCACCAGGCCCCATCGGCTTTCGACTATAATCTGCTTGCCCTCGCGCGTGGTGTGGGTCAGCTCGCCTTCCCAATGCTTTTGCGAATCGACCTGCCGCTCGATTTCTGCCAAGGGGATGGGGAATTGCGTCTTCAGCAGGGAATGGGAAGTTTTTCCCAAGGCCTCCTCCCTCGGCCAGCCATACATTTCCTCCGCACCGCGATTCCAGTAGGTGATTAGGCTGTTTATGTCGCGGACGAAGATGGCATCATGCGCCATCTCCAGGAGCGCGGCCTGCTTGCTCAACTCCGCAGACTGCTGCTTCAGGATCATTTCCGACTTGCGGCGTTCGGTGATGTCGCGAATGGCCCTCGACACCAGGATTTCCGTACCGGTTTCCAGCGGACTGAGGCTGATCTCCACGGGGAATTCCGCGCCGTCTTTCCGCAATCCGAACAATTCCTGACCCGCCCCCATTTCGCGCACGCGAGGCTCGGCGTGGAAGTTTGCGCGGTGGGCAGGATAGCCGCCGCGAAAGCGCTCCGGTAACAGGATTTCCACTTCTTTCCCCAAGATCTCTTCCCGCTTGTAACCAAAGACCTTTTCCACCTGGGCATTCACCAGAACGATTCTTCCCTGCTCGTCGGCCACGACCATGGCATCGGGAGCCGACTCAAGCAGCCCGTGGAACCGGGCTTGCGCCTGCTCGCGCCCAGCCATTTCGCGCCGCAAGGCATTGATGCTGGGAATCCTGAGCGCCTCCGGAATCAGCCGGACCAGCAGAATCGCTGTCGGCACGGAAACCAGCGCTGTGAGGGCCTTGACCACCCCCGAGAACCAGTAGTCGGCATTCCAGATCGTCCACACCTCAACGGCATGCATGAAGCCGCAAGCAATGATGAAGGTGCCGAAGCAGGCAAACATCCAGTTGAACGGTAGGTCACGCCTTTTGAAAATGAAGTACGTCAGGGTGAGAGATATCACCATGTAGGCGAGGAAAATCAGGGAGTCCGAGATCACGTGCAGCAACACCAGCCTGTGGCTCCACATGAAGCAGTAGCCATGGGGCATGAAATCGCTGGTTGAGAAGATTGCTTTGATGGTGTCCATCAGCAGACCCGCACTTCCCCTAAAGGAGCCTTCGTCCGATCGATTGTAGGAAGCGACTTCCTCCGAAGAGCCCGCCAGTGAGTAAATGGCTCGCCCCAGCGCAATTTCACCCGACCGTGCCGCAAGGCAGTCTCGGAAAGGGTGATAGCAGAGGGCGGGGAAATCATTGGGCAGGGTAGCCGGGAGTATTACACAAGACAGAAATATCGAGTGCAGCCTCCCCAAGAAACCCCAATCCTCTCCATGGGTGGCAATCGGCCAAAGTGTATGAGAACTTTACACGTTAGAAGGGGGGTGGTCAGCGAGATTCATGGAAGCCGCCGCACTGCCGGCGTGCAAAATTTACGCACCTTGCGCTGTTTGGCGTTAGATATATTGTGGAGATTCAACAACTTCCCGCCAATTCGTTTGGCCCAAACCTTGCATCCAACCAATCGTGGACTGGTCGCCGTGACCTTTCCCCCCGCTTCCGGCGTGGAAACGCAAACCTGAAGGAGCAACCTTATGCGACGGACATGTCAAACGATTTGCCTGGCCGGGTTCTTGCTGATCTTCGCCGCCATGGCTTGGGGCCAGTCGAGCGGTTCACCCTCAGCGCCGACGAAGGCTACGGATGCTTCCTCTGTGGACGCCTCAACACCCGCATCTAACGAAGGAGCGGGAAGGGAGATCGGAAGAGGTGGTGAGGATATCGGCAAGGGCGTGGCCCAAGGCACAGCGGATTTGGCTAGGGGAACGGCAGGGGGAATTGGAAGCTTGGCCCACGGAAGGGTGGGCTCAGCTGTTGGCGACGTTGGCAAAGGTGTAGGTGAAACGAGCAAGACCGTTGCGGTGGGAACGGCGAAAGGTGCAGTCAAAATCGGCAAAGGGATTGGAGGGGAGTTTAGGAAACTCTGAGGCGGGCGGATACGGTAAAGCCAAGGTGAGTTCGGTGATCCGCGGGGACAGATGCTCAAGATGAAGCGACGGAGATGCTCAGACCCAATCGAAAAGCCACGTGGAGCTGACTACCCATTCAAGTGGGCCTGGGGTTTGGCGCTTTTTCTCCTTTTCCTTGCCTGTTCCCGCGCCTACGGCGATGTGGGCGTGGTCCTGAATGAATCGCTCGACACAAGCGTGGAATGGTTCACCGATTCCGGTCACACTGCCGTCTACTTCTCTCGCATTTGCGCCGAATCGCCCGTAAGATTGCGCCCTTGCCGCCCTGGTGAAGAAGGGTCCGTGATGAGCACCTACGAAAACCTGGGCGAGGACCAGCGCTACGGTTGGAACATCGTCCCCCTCGGCGTATACGTCTACGGCGTACGGGACGCGCGCAATCGACCGGTATTTGGTACCGAGAAAATCAAATCGCTGCTTGAGGATAGCTACCGCAATCAATCCCTGGCCGATTATTGTTCCGGGCAAAATTGCCGCGCCAGCAAGAAGGCGGAGTGGCGATACATGGTGGGCGCGGGAATGACGCGCAGCATGTACATCTTCGTAGTACGCACCACTCCGCAGCAGGACATTGAGCTGATTGAGAAATTCAATTCCCTTCCCAACCAGAATCACTTCAACGGGATGACGCATAATTGCGCCGACTTTGTGAAAGGCGTCGTGGACACCTACTTTCCCCACGCCGCGCACCGTGATGTCATCAATGACTTCGGCATGACCAGCCCGAAAGCCGTGGCGCGCACGTTCACCCACTACGCGCTCAGCCACCCCGAATTAAAGTTTTACGTTCTGCACTTCTCGCAATTGCCCGGCACGATCCGCCGCAGCACGGAGACCCGCAACGGAATCGAAATGCTCTACCGCTCGAAAATTTTGCTGGTGCCCATGGTTATTTACGCGGACTACGAGCTGCCGATGGTGGCCGCCGCGCATGTCCTGACCGCGCGATTCAATCCTGAGCACGAGTTCGAGCACCACCCCGCCGTCGAGGTGGAGCCCACCAGCCTCGCCTCGAACGGCGCAAACTCCGTCGCGAACGCCGGAGACTTCCAGACGTTGCACCCGGTGGAAATGCAGGACCGCGAGGAAATTCTCGGAACCAACCAGGAGTGGGAGGATTACCGGCAGGAATTCGAGGACATCCTTCAACAAGCTCTGCGCGAAGAAGTGATCCCCAACCGGCGCGCCCTCCGGCACTACTTTGAATACCTCGATAGGTCCGGAAAAGCTTACGCCGACGGCCGCGGGGCACTGTGGCTGGAACTCACCGTGGGTGGGAAGTCGGAAAGGGTGGGCGTGAGCATGGACAGCATTCTTGCCCTGGGCTCGGACTCGCAACTGGCGTTCGCGCTTCAGTTGGCGCGCGTCGATCAGGTCCTGCGCAGCCCAAGGCACCGCCGCGAGTCGATGATGGAGTTCAAGGAAGACTGGGCGATGCTTGAATCCGCGCGCGACCGATATTCGGAGCCCGCGGGAAGCATGACCACATCGCACTCGCCTGTGACGCAACCGAGCGGTGCTGCCGGCGGGGCCGATTGATGCTGGCCACCACAGAGCTTATGACGGCGGCTTCCTCATTCCCTCGGGGAATACCTCCCTTCGAATTCGACCCTACTTGTGGTTTTATGCCGCCCCGACGCTCCTGCTATAATGAATCCAGCAAGTGGGGCACAGCGTGCGCGCGTGGATTGCTATATCGTGTTTTGTTGTCTCGACCTTTCTGGCGGTGGCGAGCGGCAGCCCGGCCAAACCGAACGTCCGGCTTCAGACGTCCCCCAAGCCACCGGCCATTGTCATCGGCTTTGTCGGCGGATTCATTCGGCATGACAACTCCGTGCACGGCGCAGTGCAGCTTGCCGCGCGCCTTCGCAAGGAGTACCCCTCCGGAGTCTACGTCAACGTTTACGAAAATCGCCGCGGAGACGTGGCGCGTGAAGAAATCCTTCACCTTCTGGACACGAACCACGACGGCAAGCTCTCCGACACCGAAAAGCAGGACGCCCGCATAATTATTTATGGGCATAGCTGGGGTGGATCAGAAACCGTCACGCTGGCAAAGTCACTGCACGCAGACAAAATCCCAGTCCTGCTCACCATTCAGGTAGATAGCGTTGCCAAGCCCGGAGAGAATGATTCGGTGATCCCGCCAAACGTCGCCCAGGCCGTAAACTTCTATCAGCCCAATGGATTGATTCACGGCTGCTCGCATATTCGCGCCGCCGACCCTTCCCGCACGCAGATTCTCGGCAACTTCCGGTTCGACTACAACGCGCACCCCGTCCACTGCATGGGATACCCGTGGTACGCGACCGCCTTCGAGTTTTCCCACATTGAGATCGAATGCGATCCGAATGTTTTGAATAAAGTCGAATCCCTCATCTGCTCGGAATTACCCGCAAAGACAAACTCCAACGCAAGCGTGCCATGATGTCGCAGCGCTTGGATGACTGTGTAATGGGGAAAAAATGCCAGGTAGAGCTATCTAGAGGACAACTGTCGTGGAAGTCCCCGTCGCCGCGAACACCGAACTCATCTCATTTTGCGCAATACGAATGAAGCATTGCACCACCTGGGGATCAAACTGTGTGCCGCTGGCGATGATCAGCCGGCGCAGGGCCTCTTCCATGGGCAGACCGCGTCGATAAGGGCGCGAGGAAACCATGGCGTCAAACGAATCAATGACGGAAATAATCCTCGCGCCCAGAGGAATTTCGGTTCCCTTCAGCCCGCCCGGATAACCTTTCCCGTCCCAGCTCTCGTGGTGGTGCAGAACGAAATGGCTCACATGCTCGAAACTTGGGAACAGGCGGACAATCGCCCAGCCGTATTCCGGATGCTTCTTCATCAGGTCGTACTCTTCTTCGGTCAGCTTGGCGGGCTTTTTCAGAATGGAATCGGGAACGCCGATCTTGCCGATATCATGGAGGAGAGCAGTCACTTCCATATCGGCAAAGCGGCTCTCCGGCAAGCCCAACTCCTGTGCGACGCGCACGCTCCACTCTGCCAGCCGCGTGCTGTGATATCCGGTGTTCAGGTCTTTCAGGTCGAGCAATTGGTTGAACGCGCAAACCAGCGAGGCGCGCATGGAAACTAGCTGGTCTTCCAGTTCCTTCACCCGCAACGTCGGATCAAAAATCCCGCCGGGCATGGAAGCAAGAGCCGGCGCAACGGCAAGCATGGGAGCAAAGGTGCTCATAACAACCCTCCCCCCATGATCCACGCGTTCACTGCCTGGTAGATGTTCAGGATGCCGAACCCACATTCGTTGCCCGGCATGCTCTGCGCGTTGGAAATGGCCTGCGCCGCCAGCGACTGGTTCAGTCCGGTGTTTAAGCCGCCCAGCAGAGGCAGGCTGGAGCTGCGCATCAAGGCTGCCGTCCCGGTCACAAACGGTGTGCTGAAGGAAGTTCCCCACCCCGCCGCATACGTCGCGAAGGGATACGTGGAGATAATCGCTTCCCCCGGCGCGGCAACCCAGGTGGGCGGCGTGCCGTAGTTGGAGAAGGTAGAGAGCGTCTCCGCATCTGAAACCGATGCCACGCCCATGACGTTCTTGAGTCCTGCCGGATAAACCATCATCTTCTGCCCGTTGTTGCCCACTGAGGCTACGGAGACCACGCCGTTGCTCGCCGCGTAATTCACCGCCTGATTCATTTCATTCGAGTAGGTCGTAAAGTCAAAGCTCATGTTGAAG
>JASHSC010000427.1 GCA_030036915.1 Terriglobia bacterium | reverse complement strand
TGAGGCATGAACGGCTGCGGGTTGAGAGCCGTGGTCTTGCTGTTCATTCCCCCTGACTCCTCATCAAGAAGTGGTGACGGACCGAAGTGGCCCTTCGAACAGTAACCCTCATTCTAGACCGGCTCCGCCCCAAAGTCAAAACCCTCGCCGTCGTATTGTTTGATGTTCCTAAGACCGCTGGGGGTTGGTTGAATCCGGGTGGATACCGGACTGCGGAAGTGCTGCATCGGACTAGCAGACAACCTTGCCTGAGAAAGGAACATCTCACGCGGGAACGCGCTGCAAAAATCTCGCGGCGGGGCGCAGCAGGCGGCCCGCAAGGCGGTGTTCCCGTGTCACTGCTCGGCGGAAGTGTGTCCGATGGCAAGTCCTCAACGAATCCAGATGACGCAGCCTTCAATCTAACTCTGCTTGATTCCCCGCCGCTGCCCGTCTCGCTCGCCCGCAACCTCCGATGCGCGTGGCAGGAGCGGCGTGCAAATCCGCATTCGCAAGAGGAAGCCCCGCTGCCCGTTGTGGACATGCGCCCGTGGTATCGCAACCTGCCGAAGCAGATTCGCGCCTTGCTGGCCTCACGCAAGTCGACGCCGGTCATATTCACTTCACGTCCGGTGGCCGTGCCCGACATCTGGCAGGATTTTCCCCAAAACCCGTTTTCGTGGGCAAATTCGATGCTGGTTCATCTCCTGGTGCTCACCATGATCCTGCTGCCCTTCGCGATCAAGGACGTGCTGCATCCGGTTCCGATTCCGAAGAAGATATTTAACCTCACCCCCCTGGTGTTCACGCCTCCGGAACTCCACGGCAAGGCCGATGCGACTCACGGAGGTGGAGGCAGCGGCATGCGAGTGCCGCGCCCCGCCACGCGCGGAGCTCTTCCGCCCTTTTCCCGTATGCAGATCGCTCCACCACTAGCCGTGATTCCACCCGTCCCGCCGGCATTGTCCGCGCCTGCAACGCTAGTTGGTCCCCCGGAGCTGAAACTTCCGGCAATGAAGCTGGATATGCCTTGGGGCGATCCCTATGGCATCGCAGGGCCGGCATCACCGGGTCCAGGCATAGGCAATAGTATCGGTTCAGGCAAGGGAACTGGAATCGGCCCCGGCGGTGGCCCCGGCGCGGGCCCAGGAGAGGAAGGAGGATGTTGTGGAGGTGTGTTCAGCCTGGGCGGCGGGATCAGCGAGCCTGTTCCGATATACTCGCCTGAACCTGCCTACTCCGAAGACGCCCGGAAGGCGAAATTCCAGGGAACCGTGCTCTTGTTAATCGTCGTTGACGCGCAGGGCAACGTGCGAAACGTCCGCGTGGTGAAACCTTTGGGCATGCATTTAGATGAGGAAGCGGTGAGAACGGTAAGCACCTGGAAATTTAAACCATCACTGCGCCAGGGTGTGCCCGTGTCTGTGCAAGTTGAGGTGGAAGTCAGCTTCCGATTGTTTTAGTTGAGTTGAAGGGCTGTGAAGGCAAGCTGACGACCTGTAGCGCGGCTGTCCCCAGCCGCGTTTGGGTCGCGGGTGAGGACACCCGCGCTACAGCCTACGCCGGCGCAACTTCCGTGTACTCGAGTGTGAGCAGGGCCTTGCACGCCGCGCAGACGAATTGCGGCGGCGGTCCGGCGTTCATAATCGCAAAAACCCTCGGCTCGTGGCAGCGCGCGCAGGGCGCCGTGGGCGCGCTCGAATCCGGATTCGGCGGAACTTCAAAATTCTCCGTAACTTCTCCCACCCGCGTGGTCTCCAGTTCAAACGTTGTGTAGCAATGGTTGCAGACGTGGTTGTAGCAGCACGCCGGGTTGCAGGAATAGAGCACGTCCGCGGAGCCGCATTGCGGGCAGGCGACGGAAATCGGCGCAAGCGTCATCTTGAACCCAGCATGACGCAGGCTTGCCGAGTGTGTCAAGAACGGTAGGTGGCAGGTGGTAGGTAGTATGTAGGGGTTTGAGTTTTCCCCATATGCCACCTACTACCTACCGCTCTTTTTCCTTGTCACCTTCTAACCCAAGCCTGAAAATACGCCCAGATGAGCAAAATGAGCTCCCTGAGAACTTACTGGACCTTTTCCCGGCCCTTCACGCTGGTTCCGCCCATGACCGGAATTTTTTCCGGCGCGCTTTTGGGCTATGGAGCCACGCACGCTTCCTTCAACGTTCTTCATGTCGGACTGGCCGTGCTGGCTGCGGGCGTTCTGAATGCCGCTTCCAACGGGCTGAACCAGATTTGCGACCTCACCAACGATCGCATCAATAAGCCGCATCGCCCGCTTCCCTCGGGCGCGCTCACTCTTCGTCAGGCGTGGATCTTCAGCGCTGCGACTTACGTACTGGCGCTGGCGATGGTCTGGGTAGTGAATCTCCAAACCTTCGTGATTTACGTCATCGCGGCAATCTCCACTTTTGCGTATTCCGCGCCGCCGGTGCGATTGAAGCGGCATCCCATCGGATCAAATTTGATCATTGCGCTCATTCGCGGATGCCTCCTAAAAGTTGCGGGTTGGGCGGCGGTCGCCACGGTGCTGAGCTCCATTGAGCCTTGGTACATCGGGTCGATCTATCTGGTGTTTCTCCTGGGCGCGACGACTACCAAGGATTTTGCCGACATCGAAGGCGACCGTGCGGCCGGCTGCATAACTCTGCCCGTAAAATTCGGAGCCACGTGGAGCGCCCGCGCCATTACGCCATCGTTCATTCTGCCCTGGCTGATGCTGCCGCTCGGCCTAGCGCTGCACGTGCTGAGCGGAAATCCCGCGGCCATCCTCGTGCTGAGCGTCATTATGCTTGTCTGGGGTGGTTACGTCGCTTACCTGATTAATAAGGATCCGCACCGCTTGGTTA
>JASHSC010000426.1 GCA_030036915.1 Terriglobia bacterium | reverse complement strand
AAAAGTACACCCAACTATTAAGTGACCGTAACCTCAATCCTAGTTCCCCCAAAGCCTTCATCTCCGCCTTGGGAATGCGGTTGTCAGTGACGATCTGGTGGATGCGAGAAAGAGGGGATATGAGCGACAGGCTGCGGCGGCCGAATTTGCTGGAATCACATACCAGGACCGTGCGACGAGCGATTTCGATCATTACTCGATTTACCCTGGCTTCGAGCAAATTGGGCGTGGTCAATCCAAAGTGAACGTCAATTCCATCGACGGCCAGAAATAGAATATCAGCGCTAAGGCTTCGAAGCGTCTCTTCCGCCAGCGGGCCAACGAGGGAAAAGGATTTTTCTCTGAGGATTCCGCCAGTCAAAATGACTTCGATGGCCGTCCCCGTCAGCTCCGCGGCGATGTTCACTGCATTGGTGATAATGGTGAGCTGCTTTCGGTGCCTTAATGCTCGAGCAACTGCTGTCGTGGTGGTACCTGAGTCCAGCACGACGGACTCACCTTCTCCTACCAACGCTGCTGCGGCCTGTCCAATCCGCTCCTTTTCCTTGCGATGGAGCTTCTCCTTCTCCTGCAAACTGACATCGATGAGCGCCCCACTCTGGGGGGTAAGAGCTCCACCGTGTGTCCGGTGGATAAGGCCTTGCCTATGAAGAATTTCAAGATCCTTACGAATTGTAACATTTGAAGTCTTAAACCGATGCGACAGATCCTTTACAAGAACTCGCCCTTCCCTATTGACGATATCGAGAATGTTCCGCCGCCGCTCTTCATTCAGCATATAAGGTTTTGTGTCTCTTCCTCTAATTCGGATGGCCCTGCATGGTCCGCTTTCGATTAGTTTCTAATACGATTTCCCATGGATTGTCAAACCCGGGTCCTGCCAGAATCGGTATTGCGAGGAGCCCCACCCCGTGTGGCCGGCGGTTTTCGGCCTTTGGACCCGGACCAGCCGGGCATTTCAATTCATTACGAAATCATTTGCTTCTCATTCTCAGTTGCGCAAATGTAAACCAAAATTGTTCGCGAGGGAGTGCGTATGGGGAATATGCGACTGTCAAAAGCTGTTTGTAACCGGCCACTATTGATACTACCTCTGGTAACGAATCTTGTCTTCGCGTTGAACCTGCGCGCTCAACAGCGTGGGGGATCGGACGGTGAACCACGTTTCGATCGTGTAATGATTGACGCGCTCGATGCGGACGCCTGGAATGGCGTGGTTATTATGGCCAAGGCGTATCAGCAGCAAATATCCTTTGCGCTGCGGGTGGGCTCGCGCCGGGGACATATTTGGGGCGACCATATTCTGGATGGGGAGCAGATTTTCGACGCCGTGAACGAGGTGGGGCCTCACGCGCCGGACGCTTCTTATTGCCGCTTAAGCTGGCGGCGGCCCCCTCACGAGGCTCCGGTGACACTGGAATGGTCGCGCCTCGATGCAACCACCGTGGTGGGCCGCCTGAACTCGGCGCAAGGCTTTCAACTGGTGCTCGAAACCTATTTCCCCAGCCCCGGGGGACGGACCACCGCCGCCTACGCAGTGGATGAATCCCGTCGCGCCATTCTCGGGGAGAGATATTTTGACAAGGTCTTCAACCAAGTGGCCCGGCTGGTGGTGATGACCGACCGGCCGCTGACGGGCAGCGGCGCGTATCGCTCTCTGGCTGCCTTGCAGGCCGGGATTGACGGCTCGGGACGGCTGATGGAGCCATTGCCCACCGATTACCTGCCACAAGCCGCAGGGCTGGAGTTTGCTGATTCTACGCCCGCGCATTTTGTCGCCGTCCTGGGATGGGACAAGGAGTCGCTGTTGAATCAGGCGAGCGCCCTGCTGGCGGCGGGAAAGATTGACGGCATCCTGAAGGAAAAATCCGAGGCCTATCAGGCACGGCGCCCAAGCGTCACAGGATTGTTTGCCGGCGCCCCGGAGGCTATGGGTAATTCCATGTTCTGGAATACTCTTTACGCCCCCCAGTTTGACCTGAGCTTCCCCAGCATCAGCCGTAAGTGGGCAAGTCGCTGGGGCGGCTGGGTGGTGGGTGAGTGGGACTGCTTCTTTGGCGCGATCATGACAAGTCTGGAAGATCAGACCATAACCAGCGCGGGCATTCGAGGGATCTTATCTTCGCAGTCGGATGCAGGCGTTGTACCCAACATGGCGTCGGCGGCGGGCAACAGCCCGGACCGGTCGCAGCCGCCCGTGGGTTCCTATGCGGTCTGGAAGGTCTACCAGCGGCATCAGGACCGCGCTCTGGTGGAATGGGCCTATCCGCGCCTGAAGAAGTGGCACGAGTGGTGGCTCAGCGACCGCGGCGATGGGCAACCCTGGCGCGACGGCAATCGCGACGGCTTGCTGGAGTGGGGTAGCAACCGGGGTTCGTCGCTTTCTACGCCCAACGGGAGTGGGCATCTTCAAGGGGCCAGGAATGAAAGTGGCATGGACGACAGCCCGATGTACGACGACGTAACCTACGATCCACACACCTACACGATGAATCTCGCGGATGTCGGCCTGAATTCACTTTACACCCTCGACGCGGAATGCCTGGCTAAGCTCGCCGCGATCCTGGGCAGGGACGAGGACAGCCGGAAATTCGCCGTAGAATACGAGCAGATGAAGCAGCTTATCCGCGAGAAACTCTGGAACGAGAAAGACGGAATTTACGAAAACCGCTATTGGGATGGGCGCTTTTCCAATAGGCTTTCCCCCACCAATTTCTATCCAATGTTCGCCGGCATCGCCACGCCCGAGCAGGCCGAGCGCATGGTTAAAGAGCACTTGCTCAATCCCAAGGAATTCTGGGGAAAGTATGTGGTGCCCACCATTGCCCGTAACGATCCGGTATTCTCCGACCAATTCTATTGGCGTGGCGATATTTGGGGGCCGACGAATTACATGCTCTATGAGGGAATCAATCGTTACCGGTTCGACCAAGTGGCGCTCGAACTTGCCCAGAAGAGCTACGACCTCTTCATGGACGATTGGCGGATCAATCAGCACGACGACGAGCAATATTACGCCTGGGGCGGTTCGGCCGGCGGCGACACCCACTACACTTGGGGAGCGTTGCTGTGCCTCATGCCGCTCGAGCAGTACATTGATGTGAATCCCTGGGAAGGCCTGCGGTTTGGGATGCTCGACCCCCCGACGCAGGGAAAATTCCGCGGCGAGATTTGGGAGAATCACACTTACGACATAAGCGTCGGTCCAAACCAGACCGTACTCTCGCGAGACGGGCAGGAACGCTGGGAGGCGAACGCCGGCGTTGTGGTGAGAAACTACCAGCCCTCGGCATCAGGGTTGACCTTCGACGTAAGAGGTGACCGCCCAGTGGCGGTCGTCACCAGGGAGTTCACGGAAGGAGAATTGAATCTGACGATAGACGGGAAGCCCGTGGGGAAGGTACAAGTGCAGCAGGGGCGCGCGAGCTTTCCAGTGGCGGCTGGCGAACACTCCATCGAACTGGCAAGGTGATTACCTGCGGCTTCGCGCGTGCGAAGACCTTCAAAACAATACTGATTAAGGACGGGCATTAGATTCACGGATCTAAGGAATAATCAGCTTGCCATTTGCGGCCACCGCGCTTGCTAGTTTGGCGCCGCCGGGCATAATCCACCAGAACCTGGCGCATCACGCGAGCCGCCACGGCAAAGAAGTGCGCGCGGTCGTGCCAGTCCGGCTGCTTGGAGGCCGCCAGGCGCAAGAAGGCTTCGTGAACCAAAGCAGTGGGTGAAAGAGTGTGGTTGCGGCGCTCGCGCCTCAGGTTGTTTTCA
>JASHSC010000425.1 GCA_030036915.1 Terriglobia bacterium | reverse complement strand
AGGCGCGACTTCCGGCTTAGGCGCAGCCGCAGCGGGCGCCGGGTCAGCTACCGACGACCCTTCGCCATCAATGACCGCGACCACCGTATTAACCGCCACCGTCTCGTTCTCCTTCACCAAAATCTGTGCGAGCAGGCCCGCGGCGGGCGAGGGAATTTCCGCGTCAACCTTGTCGGTGGAGATTTCGAACAACGGCTCGTCGCGGTCGACGCGCTCACCAATCTTCTTCATCCACTTCGTGATCGTCCCTTCCGCAATGCTCTCCCCCATTTGGGGCATGATGACGTTCGTGGGCATTCTAACCTCGCTTTTTCTTCCTTATGTGCGGATGCATTTGGTGCAATCTCAGTACTTGCACTGATTCAAGGGCTTTGCAGGCTGCCTCCGTCTGCTTACTACTGCCATCTACGAGCCGAGCTTTACCTGAAACTGCGTTTGTGTACTGCTCGAAGCACCAATCTGCCGCTGGATCGTCTCCGAGGTCGCCAATCTCGCGTGTATACGGTATTGGAAATGGACATAAGGCACAAACATCGTCTTGCGTCCACCACAAGCGCCACGGACCCTTGGGAAAGTACATTTCAATGATCACAGTACCGCGGCCAGCCGCAGCAGCTTGAATGAATTCGGGCCACCCCATTCCCCGGCCCGCTTTCCTCAAATCCTTTTGAAGTCGCCTCTCTTTACGATTCTGAACGATATTGAACACCAGCCCATATGGAATCGAGAGTGCCCCAGAAATGAGCGCGAGGGGTACAGCCAACAGACATCCGGTTATACCCAAATCCAGGCTACGCTTGCCCTTCGCGTCCGGGGCGTTTGCCTCGGAAGCCTGCGCAATTGGAGGTGGGTGATACATCAGTACGCCGCCAGCCTTCTTGCTGCCTCCATCACCTTTTGTGCGTTCGGAAGAAAGTATTCTTCCAGCGGTGGGGCAAATGGCACCGGAGTGTCAGGAGCTGTGACGCGGATAACCGGGCCGTCCAGATCCTCGAAGGCCTTCTCCGCGATCACCGCGGCAAGCTCGGCCCCCATTCCACCGGTGCGCGTGTCCTCGTGCAGAAGAATCACTTTACTGCACTTGTGCGCGCTTGCCAGCACCCTTTCTTCATCGTAGGGCAGCAGGCTGCGCAGGTCAACGACCTCCAGGGATAAGCCGTCCTTTTCGAGTTCTGCGGCTGCTTCGAGCGCCGTCCATACCATGGCGCCGTAGGTGATTACCGAGATATCCGTGCCGGTCCGTCGAATCGCCGCTTTGCCGATGGGAACCACATAATCCTGCTCGGGTATTTCTTCCTTAATCCTTCGGTACAGAAACTTATGCTCGTAGAAAATGACGGGATTGTCGTCGCGAATTGAAGCCTTGATAAGCCCTTTGGCGTCAGATGCTGTCGCCGGCGCCACCACCTTCAGCCCGGGCGTGTGGACGAACCACATCTCGTTAGACTGCGAGTGATACGGCCCGCCGTGCACGCCTGCTCCAGACGGCCCGCGAATCACCATGGGCACGGCCGGGCCCCAGCGATAGTGTATCTTCGCCGCCATGTTCACGATCTGGTCAAACCCGCAGGCGATGAAGTCCATGAACTGCATTTCCACCACCGGGCGCATCCCCATCAGAGCCGCGCCGATCGCTGCACCCACAATGGCCGACTCGCTAATAGGCGTGTCAATCACCCGGTCTCCGCCGAATTTCTCCAGCATCCCCTCCGTCACCTTGAACGCCCCGCCATACACACCGATGTCCTCACCCATGACGAAGACAGAGGGATCCCGCTCCATCTCCTCCCACAGGCCCTGGCGAATTGCTTCCAAGTAAGTCAACAAAGGCATTCAATCGATCCTGAGCAAAAGACAAAGGACAACGGACTAGCCCGGTTTATTCATGAAATGACCATGCGAAGAGCAAATGCCAAAGCGTTTCACACAGAGTTCACGGAGTCTGTTACGGTTGGAATCGTCCCACCATGGAATCACGGAATGCACTGAGAAGTTCGCGGAGACGTCTCCGTGTTTTCTGTACTTGAACTTCGTGGCCTCTGCGTGGAACCTTATTCTTTTCGCCATGGCTCCAGGAAATTCATGAATAATTCGGGCTACGGACGCTCTTTATTCCACCAGCACTCGGGCTCGCAATAAACTCCCTCAACCGCCTCTTCGGCCCGTGGCAAGGGCCGCGCCTCCGCGTCGGCAACCGCGGCATCCACTTCCTCGCGCACCTTCCGGTCAAGTTCCTCGATTTGCTTCCTGCTGAAGATTTTCTTTCCGAGCATCAGCTTTTCGAGCCGCTGAATGGGATCTTTCTTCGCCCACGCCTGTTTCAATTTCTCCGGCACATACTCCGCCGCGTCGTGAGCGGAGTGGCCCGTCATCCGCATGGTGACGCACTCGAGAAAAGTCGGGCCTTTTCCGGCACGAGCCCGCGAATTGGCGCGCTCCACTGCGCCGTACACGGCCAGCACGTCCGTGCCGTCCACGCTCTCGCCGGGCATGCCGTAGGCGGGTCCGCGCACCGCGAGCGATTTCACCGCGTATTGCTTTTCCACCGGCGTGGAATAAGCGTATTGATTGTTGTTGCAGATAAAAATTACCGGAAGCTTCTGGACGGCAGCAAAATTCATGGCCTCATGAACGTGACCGAGGCTGGTGGTGCCCTCGCCGAAGTGAACCAGCGCCACGTTGCCCTTGCCGCGGTTCTTCAACACCATGGCCGCGCCGCATGCCACCGGGGCCGTTGCGCCCAGAGGCGAAATGATGGGGAAAATACCCAAATCCACATTGCCGATGTGCAGGGTGTTCTCGCGGCCGCGGGTGGGAGAGTCTGCGCGCGCCAGCCAATTCGCCATGATGTCGGCGAGCGAAAATCCACGAATCAAGAAGACTGAAAAATCCCGGTGACACGGAAAGGTCACATCACCTGCGCGCATCGTGAGCGCCGCTCCCACGCCAATCGCCTCCTGCCCCCGTCCCACATACACGCCACCCACAATCTTGCCCTGGCGATAAAGCACGTTCTCAATGCGCGACTCCGCCTCGCGCGTGAGCTTCAGGTAGTAAAGCATGCGCTCGAGAATGGGAGCCTCAACACGCGCCGTGCGTATTACCTTCGCTGATGTCCGCGTGCCCGCCATTTGATTACCTGACAACTCCTGCTGAGCTTCGAGAGGCTCTGTACCATTAACTGGATTTTCGAAAACGATGTGGAGGAAGCACAGAGATAATGGCCGACCCAAAACGTAGATTGTGTTTATGTGCTTTCAACCTTCAAATTCAGACCTTCGACGACCTCCACTCCAAAAACCGTTCCGAAATGGTCGGCCACTTGCGCGACGACCTGGTCTATTTCAATTCTGCGCCCAAGCAGCTTGGTGAGCGACGTGACTCCCTTGTCGCGCAGGCCGCAGGGAACGATGGCCTCAAAGTAACTCAAGTCGGTATTTACATTGAAGGCGAAGCCGTGCGAAGTGACCCAGCGCGAGAGGTGCACACCCATGGCGACGAGCTTGTCGTTTCCCACCCAAACGCCTGCCGCGCCCGGGGAACGCTCGGCTTCAATCCCGTAATCACGCGCCGTGCGAATGAAGACTTCTTCAAGCGAGCGCATGTACCAGGAAATGTCGCGCCGATGCTGTGTGAGGTCAAGAATTGGATAACCGACAAGTTGGCCGGGGCCGTGATAAGTGACATCCCCGCCGCGATCCGTGCGGAAAACTTGTGCGCCGCGCGCCGCGCGCCACCGGGCGCTGACAAGCAGATTCTTTTCATCGGCGTTCCGCCCGAGCGTATAAACGTGCGGGTGCTCGAGCAGTAGAAGCCTATCCGCAATCTGCCCCGCCTTGCGCTGCGACACGCGTTCCCTTTGTAGGTCCAGTGCCGCGGGGTAATCGACAAGTCCGAGTTGTTCCACGTGGCAGAGCATAACAAAAAGCCTAAAGGGTAAAGATTAAGGGCTAAAAGAAGAAAAACCGTTTTAGTGAGGTCTTGGCTTTTATCCTTTACCCTTAAACCTTTACCCTTTGCAGTTCCCAACGCTTAAATGTGAATCGGCCAATCCACCGCGGCATGTGCGGCCTCACCCACGGCTTCAGCAAGAGTGGGGTGAGCATGGATGGTGTGAGCGATGTCGTCGACGGTGCCTTCCAGTCGCATGGCCATCACGGCTTCGGCGATGGTCTCCGTGGCGCGCGGGCCGATGATGTGGACGCCCAGAATCTCGCCGTAGCGTTCGTCGCTCACCACCTTGACGAAGCCCTCACGCACACCCAGGATGGTTGCCTTGCTTACCGCCGCGTAGGGGAATTTTCCAATCTTGATTTTGTGTCCGGCCTCGCGCGCCTGGCGCTCCGTCAAGCCCACGCTGGCGACTTCTGGCTCCGTGTAGGTGCAGTTGGGAATCTGCCGATGGTTAATGGGTTCGGCGTGCTTGCTGACGGCATGCGTCACGGCCACGATGCCTTCCATGGAAGCCACGTGGGCGAGCAGCGGACTATCTGCGACGATGTCTCCGATGGCATATACGCCCGGCTCATCGGTCTGCATGAAACCATTGGTTTTCACGAACCCGCGCTCAAGCTTCACGCGAGTCTTTTCGAGCCCGATGCTCGCGGTGTTAGGCGCGCGGCCCACGGCAACTAGGCAAGCCTCCGCTTCCACCGTCTGCGGTTTTCCATCGCCCACCGTGTATTCCACCGTGACTCCGTTCGCGGTCTTCGCGACCTTCGCAACTTTGGCCTGCGTTTGGATCGCGATGCCTTGATGCTTCAGCGCCTTCTCAAGTTCTGCGGAGATTTCTTCGTCTTCAAGCGGTACAGCGCGCGGCAACATCTCCAGCACCGTGACCTTGGTTCCGAATCGCTCGAAGATGGAGGCAAATTCCACGCCCACCGCTCCCGCCCCGATGATCACCATGGATTTCGGAATCGTCGGCAGGCTCAAAATCTCTTTATTGGTAAGAATCGTCTTGGCGTCCGGCTGGAGTCCCGGCAACATGCGGGCCTCTGAGCCCGTGGCCAGCACGATGTTCTTCGCTGGCACGTCTTTGGCGACCCCGGCGGGATCCGTAACGCTGATTTTCCCGGCTCCTGAGAGCTTGCCGACGCCGCGAATCATCTCCACCTTGTTTTTCTTGAGCAGAAACTCCACACCCTTGGAGAGTTTCGTGACCACTTTGTTTTTGCGCGCCAAAATGGCCTGCCAGTCGAGCGCAAAATCCTTCGTGATAATCCCGAATTCCTTGCCGTTCTTGAAATAGTCATAAACATCGGCGTTCAGGAGCAAATCCTTCGTGGGAATGCAGCCGACGTGCAGGCACGTTCCGCCAAATTTGTCGTCCCTTTCGACAATTGCGGTTTTCAGGCCCAACTGGCCGGAGCGGATCGCCGCCACATAGCCGCCCGGGCCGCTGCCAATCACCACCAGATCGAATTGAGGAACTTGTGCCAAGACCACACCTCCCAGTGAAGTCGCGCCTCTACACATTGAAGTGTTCGAAACCGCGAACCGTCATCTTATATGATGAAAAATAGAGGCACAAGGGCGCGAATGGCCGCACCGCCGCGTGCCGGAGCGCGATGAGCGGAATTCTCCGGACTATCCCTTTCTGCAAGAAAGTCCGGGCGCGCATTTTTCGCTTGACACACTAAAATATTAGTACTAATTAACTAGTATGAAAAACAAGAGCCGTACTCTCACCGAACAGGAACTGGAGATCATGAAGGTGATCTGGGAGCATCAATCCGCCACGGTGCGCGACGTTTATGAAGCCCTTCTCCGCCGCCGCAAGATTGCTTACACCACGGTCATGACCATGATGAACATTCTGGAGGAAAAGGGACACCTCAAGAAGCGCGCCGAACAGAAGGCGTATGTCTATCGACCCGCCCGGTCGAAATCGCGGGTCATCCGCTCCATGGTGAAGGATTTTCTCGAGCGCGTGTTCAACGGCTCGGCTCAACCGCTGCTGGTGCAACTGGTGAAAGACCGAAAGCTAGCGGAGAAAGACCTGGACCAGATCATCCGCCAGATCAAGGAGGCGAAATGAACGCCCCGCTCGGCCTTCAAAACCTTATGGCGTATTGCCTGCAGATTGTGTTGTTGGCTGGTGGGGGACTGGTGGTTTCCAGGATGCTGCGTCTGCGGTCACCCGCCGTTATGTACCGCTACGCACAGGCCCTGCTGGCGGTTTGCCTTTTGCTTCCGTTGGTGCAGCCTTGGCGGCATGGGGTGGCAAATGGCGACGGAACCACGGCCAGCCACATTCTGTTTTACCCGGGCGATGCGATTGCCAGCTTGGCGCCTCACCCCGCCGCACGCTGGATCATTCTCCTGCTCGCTGCCGGAACAGTGTTTCGATTAATAAGCCTCGCGCTGGGACTGATCAAACTCCGGCGATATCGGGCAGGCGCCAGCCGCCTGAAATCGCTGCCGCCCGGCGTTCATGCAATGGCTGCGCGTCTTAAGGTCGCGCCGGATTTCCGGTTAAGTGGGGAAATTCAGGGACCGGTGACCTTTGGCCTGCGCCGCGCGGTTGTTCTTCTGCCGCCACGCTTTGCGGAAATGGACGCCGACCGCCAGCAGGCCGTCGCGAGCCACGAACTTCTGCACATTATCCGCCAAGATTGGGCGATGAATCTCGCAGAGGAACTGGTTCTGGCCGCACTCTGGTTCCACCCGGTGATTTGGTGGTTGGTGGGCAGAATCCGGCTGAACCGCGAACAGGTGGTGGACCAGCAAGTGGTCCAATTGACCGGCGACCGAATGCCCTACCTCTATGCGCTGATCGAAATCGCGGCGGGGCTCGGCGCGATTCGGGGCCTGGTTGCTCCAGCGTTTTTGAAGGAATGTCAGCTCGCCGAACGTATTCGAACTCTAACCCAGGAGGATATTATGACGAAACCCAGGATTACGATCACTCTCGTTAGCGTTGCCGCGCTAACCCTGCTCGCGGGATTTGTCGCCGTCTGCGCGTTTCCGCTGCGAGCGGCCACTTCCCCCGTGACAAATCAAGACCAGGCATCGCCGGTAACCTATAACGCCAGAGATCCGGGTGTGACCCTGCCGGTACCTATTTTCAAACCAGATCCCGCTTACACCAAGCAGGCAAGAGACGCGAAGATTAAGGGAAACGTGGAGCTGATGGTTGTTGTGGGTGCCGACGGCACTGTAACGAGCGCCAAAGTTCAGAAGTCACTGGACCCTGGGCTCGATCAAAATACCGTGAATACCATCAAGACATGGAAGTTCAAACCCGCTACGAAAGGCGGCAAGCCTGTACCCGTCAAAGTCACGGTCGAAGTGAGCTACAAACTCTTATGAACAGCGGGGCGTGCGTGGCGCGGAATGATGCTTCCCGCGCCCAATGAAATCCTCAGTCGCGGATTCTTCATGGGTTCAGATCGATCTTCTCCACCAGAGCTTTGGCGGTCTTTGAATCCTTCTCGTCTTTGATGGCGCCTTGCTGTTGCTTCAGCCTTTCCTGCAATTTAACGATGGCGTCATGGCGGGTTTTGGCCGCTGCCGCATCTTCTTTCGACGCTGCTGGATTCTGCGCGACCTTATCCAGGCAGGTTGCCAGTTCGCCCAGCATTTCCGTGTGCAAGGAAAGCTTGATCACCGCGCTTTTCTGATGGTCCATGGTTTCAAAGTCCGCTACACTCTCCTTCTTCACCGTATCGATGAAATCCGCCATCGCCTGCTTGGACCCATCCACCATGGAGGTTTCATCCTTGCAAGCCTGCGCGAAGACGCGATGAGGCCCGAGAAGAAACACTACTCCCACCCACACCAGGAGGGATAATCTCCTTGCCGGTTTCATGGCTGCGCCCCCTTTAAGTGCGATGCGAACCTGAACGGATGACCATGCACATCGGCAGGTCATACTGAACGCCGCGATTCGCCTCGCGGCGATGCTAGCACAACCGCATTATCTTTGCTCTGTTTTCAACGCGACGACGTAAGAAGGAATTTCGAAGCTTGGTAAGCGACCGCGCCCACCAATGCGCCCGCCGCAGCGTCGACAGCATAGTGGTATCGGCCGCAGACGGTAGCAAGGGCGACGTTCACGGCCAGGATGACAAACAGAGTTCCAAGGCGCGGCACGTGCTTGCGAACCGCCAGCGCCACAGCAGTGGCCGCAGCCACGTGTCCACTGGGAAAGATGCACGCCTGCACGCTGTAGTGATCAAGGAGCCAAAAGTTCAATCTTCGCAGCAGGGGCTCCACATGTGGCCCGGGCACGTCAGCGAAAAGCACGCGTGGCGGCGTAAGGGGAAAGAAGGGATACACGGCATAGCTGAAAAGCGTGGCCAGCAGAACCGCTACCCAGAAATCATTCATGGCGATTTGAAGCTTGGCTGAAGATTCCCGGCCTTCACCGCGCCGTACGCCAAAATGAATTGCCGCCACTCCCAAGGGAACGAGCGGGTAGCAGAGCAGGTAGGAAAGCTCCAGATAGTGCTGGAGCCATGGCGCTCCAGCTTGCAGCACGCCCTGCGCAAAGTGGTTCTGCAACAGAACGCGGTCCCAGCGAATGAAGACGTAATCCAGATGATGCGTGGTATCCGGAGCGAGCAACATGCCGGACGCGCGATATGCCACGAGCAGCAGCAAAGCGGGAAACAGCTCCGCGGCCACCGCGAGCCACAAAGCGCGTTCACGGTTTCGGCGAAGGGACGCGAGAGTCGCGATCGTCATTGTGGAGAGTGCCGTAGTGATCCCGACTTCCCGAACCTCAAGTCGCAGCGCGCAAGCGGCAATGGTGATGCCTGCGAAGTACGTAATGGAAATCCATTCGACATAGGAAAGTCGAAGCCGCGCTTCCAAGCCCGCCGAAAGAGGCTGGTGAATGACAACTCCCGCTGAGTCAGCTTGAATCACGAAATCTGCTCCCTATGGCAGCGGGCATTCACGTTAACCCCGGCTGTCGGTTGCTCGCGCCCCAGCCCACTCATGGCATTTGGCCCTCCAAAGCAATAACGGCACATCTCATTGCAAAAACAGGACTTAGCGAAGACCTCAGATTCTATTTGTGTTGTCAGGCGCCGCCTATACCCACCATCTGTCGGGGAGGCCCTCCACCTGCTGTCACGGCGATTCGCATATCAATTCACATTGGCGTAACAATTCCAATGTTACAATCTCCTCGTGCGTCAACGCGTCATCATCATTGAAGACGAACGCGACATAGTTGAACTGGTTCGATACAACTTCCGCAAGGAAGGCTTTGAAATCGAAAGCTTCTCCCGCGGCCGCGATGGCTTGGAGTATCTGCGCCGCAATCCCGCTGACCTTGTCCTACTCGATATTTTGCTCCCTGACGAAGACGGATTTGAAATCTGCAAGCGCTTGCGCGCGGATGAGCGGATGAAATCCCTGCCCGTTATCTTCCTCACCGCCAAGGGTGAGGAAATGGATCGCGTGCTGGGCCTCGAAATCGGCGCGGACGACTACGTCGTAAAACCCTTCAGCCCGCGTGAGCTTGTGGCTCGCGCCAAGGCCGTGTTGCGCCGCCAGGAGCGCGTGGCGGAAAAGCGCGAGGTGGTGGAATCCGGCGCGCTACGGCTCGACACGCGCACGCAGGAAGCCACCGTGCGCGGCCGCCCCGTGGAATTGAGCGCGCTGGAATTCAAGC
>JASHSC010000424.1 GCA_030036915.1 Terriglobia bacterium | reverse complement strand
CCGGTCGCGTAACTGCGCGGCCTTTTCAAATTCAAATTGCTTGGCCGCTTCGCGCATGCGGGTTTCGAGCGTGCGGATCAGTTCATCAAGCTGGTCGCCGGTGGCGGTGGCATCATCGGCCTCATCCACGGGCACCGTTACATAATCGGCTTCCACAATCGAGGCGAGGGCCATATCGACGGGCTTTGAAATGCTCTCCGGGGTGATGTTGTTATCGAGGTTGTACTGAATTTGTTTCGCGCGGCGGCGATTGGTCTCCGCAATGGCCTGCTGCATCGAATCTGTGCGCCGGTCGGCATAGAGAATGGATCTTCCGCGCAGGTGGCGGGCGGCGCGGCCCATGGTTTGAATCAGCGAGCCGGCGGAGCGCAAGTAGCCTTCCTTATCCGCATCGAGAATGGCAACCAGCGGGACCTCCGGCAAATCCAGACCCTCGCGCAGCAGATTGATGCCGATCAGCACGTCGAACTCGCCGCGGCGCAGGTCCCGCAGAATTTTGACGCGCTCCAGCGTCTCAATTTCGGAATGCAGGTAGCGGCAACGCACTCCCACTTCCGCGTAATACTCGGCCAGGTCTTCCGCCATGCGCTTGGTGAGCGTGGTCACCAGCACGCGCTCGTTGGCGGCGGCGCGCGCGCGGATTTCACCCAGCAGATCGTCAATCTGGTTGCGCGTGGGCCGCACTTCCACTTCCGGATCGATCAGGCCCGTCGGGCGGATGACCTGCTCCACCACTTCCCCGCCCGATTTGGTCAGCTCATATGGCCCGGGCGTGGCGGAGACGTAAATCAACTGGCCCACGCGGTGCTCAAACTCCTCGAAGGAGAGCGGGCGATTATCGAGCGCCGAGGGCAGGCGGAAACCGTATTCCACCAGCGTCTGCTTGCGCGAGCGGTCGCCATGGTACATGCCGCGAAGCTGCGGCACCGTCTGGTGGCTCTCGTCGATGAACATCAGTGCGTCCTGGGGAAGATAGTCAAGCAGGGTGGGCGGAGGCTCGCCTGGCAGGCGCCCGGAAAGGTGCCGCGAGTAGTTCTCAATGCCGTGGCAGTAGCCCATTTCCTTCATCATCTCGAGATCAAACATGGTGCGCTGGTGCAGGCGCTGCGCTTCCACCAGCTTGCCCTGCTTTTCGAGTTCTCCGCGCCACCATTCGAGCTCGCTCTTAATGTGCTCAACGGCCTCCTCACGGCGGTTGGCCGGCATCACGTAGTGCGTGCGGGGGTAAATCGGCAGGCGGTCGAGCGTTTGTTTCACCTGCCCGAACATGGGGTCAATCTGCGCGAGCGATTCCACCTGGTCGCCCCACATTTCGATGCGGTAGGCATTGTCTTCGTAGGTGGGATAGACCTCAATCACATCGCCGCGCACGCGAAACGTTCCGCGGCGGAAATCGATGTCGTTGCGCTCGTATTGAATCTCTACCAGGCGGCGCAGAATATCCTGGCGCGAAATCTTCTGGCCCTTTTCCAGCATCACCAGCATGCCGTAATAAGCCTCGGGCGAGCCGATGCCGTAAATGCAGGAGACGCTGGCCACGATCAGGCAGTCGCGCCGCTCGAAAAGCGAGCGCGTGGCCGACATGCGCAGCTTGTCCAGCTCGTCATTGATGGTTGCCTCTTTCTCAATGTATACGTCAGCGGCGGGAATGTAAGCCTCAGGCTGATAATAGTCGTAGTAGCTGACGAAGTATTCCACGGCGTTCTGCGGAAAGAAGTGGCGAAACTCGTGGTAAAGCTGCGCGGCCAGAGTTTTATTGTGAGCCAACACCAGCGCGGGGCGGTTGAGTGCCTCCGCCACCTTGGCGACCGTGAATGTTTTGCCGCTGCCAGTAACGCCCAGCAGGACCTGGTGCTGCTTGCCGTCCTGCGCGCCGCGAATCAGGTCACGGATAGCAGTCACCTGGTCGCCCCGGGGCTGATAGGCGGAAACGAGCTTGAAGTCCATGTTTTAAGGGTAAAGGGAAAAGGGTGAAGGGTAAAGGGTCATGGCAAAAAAGGATTAGCAGTAGTAGAGATTAAAATCTAAGCGTAGGGGCACTCCTCGCCCTGCGACCCAAAACCGTCTTCGTTCGGCGGGTCGCGGGCGGCCCCCCGGCATTGCCGAGTCAAAGGGCAGGGACAAGCCCTGCCCCTACTAAATATGTTACGATAGTTGGGCCTTCGGGCAGGAAACTCTTACATTCAAGGATTGGATTTATGAACCAGATTCATTCACGTCAGGTATGGAAATTGCTTTTTTCGCTTTTGCTGTCAGCATTCATAGCAAGCCTAAGCCTGGGCCAAACGCCCAGTGCGCCCCCAGCTAGTCCCGCGCCGGCGCAAAGCCCCAGCCCGGCCCCGAGCCCGGCACCAGGTCCGACTCCGGTGCCTGGGGTGAATCCGGCCGGAACCGGGAGCGTAGTGGGCCCGCCCAAAGCGGAAACCCCCGAGCCGCCGGAAAAGGTAGTACTCAAAATCGGGAATCAGCAATTTACAAAGGCGGAAATAGACGCCGTGATCGAAAGTCTTCCTCCACAAACACAGCAAGCCCTCGCAATGCAAGGGAAGAAGCAATTTGGAGATTACTTTGAGCTCAGCGTCCTGCTTTCCAAACGGGCGGAGGACCTTCACCTTGACAAGTCGCCGGAATTTGAACGCAAATTGGCTTTCCAAAAACAGCAAATGGAAGCTCAAATGGTCATGAGCGAGCTCACCATGGTGACTCCGGAAGATATAGAGAAGTATTACAACGAACATGCCGCGGATTTTGATGAAATCATGGTTCGACAAATTGTGGTGCGCAAGAAGCCACCGGAACCCAAACCCAATCCGGAAGTGCCCGCCACCCCGCCACCTGCGCCCACCGTCCGGCTGAGTTGGGTGGGGTCCAGCAACGCCGCGGTTCGCGCCGCCCTGGAGAAGAACCCGCAGGTTTCCGGCTTGAATGTCCAGGAAACGGAAGCGACGTTTATGTACGCCGGCTCTGACACGGACTTGCCAGGTGTGTTGGCGAGCTTGGTCTCCGCGGGAGTGAAGATATCAAACTTTGACGAAACAAAACCGCCACACCCGAATGTCCCCAACTCCACGGGGCTGAGTCCGGAAGAGGCCACAGCCCGGGCTGAAGCCATTCGCAAGGCCTTGATTGCCGGCGCTGACATCAAAAAGCTGTCAGAGGAGTATAAGGCTCCGGGAGAGGTCATCATTGAACCCGAACCCCGAAAGCTTCGCCATGGAGGCATGCGGCCGGATATGGAAAAGGTGGCATTTGCCCTCAAAGACGGCGAGGTTTCCGAACCGATTGACGTTACCCAGGCACTGGTCCTTTTTCAGGTTACAGGACACAGTCAGGAGGATTTGAAGGCCGCCACCCCTGAAATCGAAAGGAAGTTGCGACAGGAAAAGAGTGAAGCGGTGATTGCGGAAATGAAAAAGAACACGGCTATCTGGATGGATGACCAGTATTTTGCCCCTCCACCCAAACCCCAAGGGCCCCCTGGGTTTGGCCCGCCACAAGTTCGGATTCCTCCTCATCCGTAACTTTTCAATCGAGGAAGAATCGAAACTGCCTTATGGTAATTGAAGATTCGGCATGTGGTTTTCCTTGTCGTTTAATTTGATGCCAATCTCGCCGCGCGCCCGCTGGTTTAATGCGGTATGACGCTTTTGGCGATCCCTCCGTGCTCGTGTAAGGAATTTCCTGACATGGGAATCCCGGTTTTTTTCCTCAGTTCTGTTGAAAAGGCTGTGGAAAAAGTCCCTTTTGGTTACGGTAAGGTTAAACCCAATAATGGGTTTTAACACTTTGCACCATCCTGATGCAATGTACCCGAATGCAAGCGCCGCAAAAATAATTTGCGAATTTGCGTGAGATCCTTCCCTCCTGGCCACAAAAATGCCTGCCGCGATTTTTGATCGCAAGATTCTGCTTCAACAAGATGTCGGCGGACGCGGCCGATTAATCAATATTTGGAATAGATATTCCAGTCCGTAGGCCTATTGCAACGGTTGGGGCTTTTTCAGTCTGACTTCGAACACTTGGCCGTCCTGTTCCAAATCCAGATCCTTGCCGTATGTCTGGTGGTCAGTGGCGGTAACGACCAAATTTATTGTTCCCTTGTTGATGTAGGAGAATTTGTACCGGCCCTGTGCGTCAGTTTTGGCATTGTACGTGATCTTCTTGGGCTTGTGGAGCCGCACCGGGCCTCCCGGTTCACTGAAAGTCAGGGTGATGCGCGCCTGGCTGATGGGCTGGCCGGTATCGTATTCTTTTACGACCACCGTCATGTCCGTGGTTTCGTCGCTCACCTTCTCGCTTTGGGATCGTGCGGGGTAGCTGGAGATGGGAAAAAGGAGAAGAATCACTGCAACCCACGTCGCCACAATGTGCTTGGTGTGCTGGGACGTATACATGGGGTCTAACCTCCGGGATTTGGGTTCCTGTTGACTTGCTTCCATCGTGCCGGATCCTGCCATCCGTAGAGCGCATGCTCATATGGCCACCGGGCCGGCGTAGACCAATCGTGCCGTCGAGTGCATTGGTCCTTCGTCATCATAACCCAATTTTGGAGTGTGTTGAGGGCGAACAGTTTCAGTGAATCGCTTGCCCGCAGCTTCCCTCTCTACGGCACAGTCTTTCGGCGTGAAACGGGCCGCTTCACCGAATCCTCGATCCACTGAAGATATTTACGCGAGCCTTCGATGATGGGCAGGCAGATGATTTCCGGAGTCTTGTAGCTGTGTAGCTCGGTGATTGCCGCGTTGATTTCCGGAAAGAGCTTGCGCGTGCTCTTGATAACGAGCTGATATTCACGGTCGCACGCAATCTGGCCTTCCCAGTGATATAAGGACTCAATGGGCTGCGTAATGTTGACGCAGGCGGCGAGTTTGCTTTCCACCAAACGGCGGGCAATGGCTCGACACTGCTTTTTGCTTGCTGCCGTTACCAGGATCACGACTTTGTCGGTCACTTGCGCTCCTTGCTTGCGGGTTGCGGACGGCACTCCAGGTTGAATTTCGCAGGTGCAGGGCTCGTCCCTGCCCATCCGTCCAGCGACATCGGGAAGGGCACCCACGACCCGTCGCCCGAAGACGGCTTTGGGTCGCAGGGCGAGAGGTGCCCCCACGCCGGATCTCCCGCAATTCTTGCGCGAAACTTGCCACAGAAGATACAATGGGCTGGGTGTGAGCCGCAACCCTTCCGAGGAAGGGCCATGCGCTCCCGAATGTCAGCTATACTCGCTGACGGATTTTCCCGCCGCGTTCACTCCTGGCGGCAGTTTAACTTTTCATGTTGAATTGGAATTTCAAAAGTTCCACGGCGATCCGCAACACCATCCTGGCGCTCCTGCTGGCGTCGGTGGCGCTGATCGTCCACAACGTCTTTGGCCAAAACGGCTTTCTGGCCGCGCGTCGCCAACAGAAGGAGCTGCGCCAGCTTCAGCAGCACATTTTGCAGCTCCAGCAGGATAATGCGCAGTTGGAAAAGCAGAACCAGGCGCTGAAGTCCGATCCGGAGGCCATTGAGCGCAAGGCGCGCGAGGAAATGCACCTGGTTAAGCCCGGCGAGAAGGTTTATACACTGCGCGATTCTGCGCCTGCCAGACCCATGCCGCCGGCGGACGGGGAAACACCTCCAGAACATTAATCAACTCGAAAATTCGATCAACCTTTTCCCGCCGCGCGCATCAGATGAATTGCATTGCATTACAGATTACGAACAGGTATGTTGTGCGCCCGACGATGCGGCCCAAAATTCAGGAGGAAAACATGCACACGCTTCACATGACTCGTTTGATCACCATGATGGTTGCAGGCCTCAGTCTCGCTTTAGGAATGGCAATGGCCGGCGATGTCCCCCAGGTCGGCCAGAAGGCCCCCGCCGTAAGCCTGCCGTCCCAGGATGGAACGACCGTTAACCTAAAGAGCTTTCACGGCAAGTGGGTGGTGCTCTACTTCTACCCCAAGGACAATACGCCCGGCTGCACGATTGAGGCGCATAATTTCCAGCGCGATTTACCCAAGTACGAGGAGAAGAATGCGGTGATTGTGGGCGTGAGCGTGGACTCGACTGCAAGCCACCAGGACTTCTGCGCCAAGCAGAGCCTGACCTTCAAGCTGCTCTCTGATACGGACAAGAAAGTGGTGGCGGAATACGGTTCGCTGAACGAGCGCGGAATGGCCTCACGGAATACTTTCCTGATTGACCCGCACGGCAAGATCGTCAAAGTGTGGACGGGCGTTAAACCGCAGGAGCACAGCGACGAAGTGCTGGCGGCCATCGCGGAGTTGCAGAAGAACTAAGCGAGGAACGCAGGCTTACAGTGGTGAACCTCCGCGCGCTGCTATGGTTTACTGCACAACGCCCTGCAAGGGGCTGGAAGCCGAAGCGTAGAGCTTTTTCGACATGCGACCGGCGAGGTAAGCCTGGCGGCCAGCCAGCACCGCGTTTTTCATGGCGTGGGCCATCAGCACGGTATCCTGTGCGCTGGCGATTCCAGTATTCATCAGAACCGCATCTGCTCCAAGTTCCATTGCCAACGCCGCGTCGGAAGCAGTTCCCACCCCTGCATCGATAATCAAAGGAACGGTGGTAATCATTTCGCGCAAAATCCGGATGTTGGTGGGGTTCTGAATGCCCAGCCCGGAGCCAATCGGCGCGGCCAATGGCATCACCGCTGCTGCCCCGGCGTCAACCAGGCGCCGGGCGGAAATCAAATCATCGTTTGTGTATGGCATCACCACAAAGCCCTCTTTCACCAGTGTCTCAGTGGCTTTCACCAATTCAAAGTTGTCCGGGAAGAGCGTCTTCTCATCACCAATCACTTCCAGCTTGATCCAATTGGAAAGCCCGACTTCGCGGGCCAGGCGCGCGGTGCGAATGGCATCGTCGGCGGAATAGCAGCCCGCCGTGTTGGGCAGAATAAAGAGCTTGTCGCGGTCGATATAATCGAGCATCGACTCCTTGCTGCGGTCGGTCAGATTCACGCGGCGCACCGCCACCGTCACCATGTCCGCGCCGGAAGCCTCATGCGCGCGCGACATCTCCTGAAAGCTGCGATATTTTCCCGTACCCACAATCAGGCGCGAATGAAATTCCTTCCCCGCAATCCGCAGGACGTCGTTGTCCATTTTGTTCCACCTCGCTTTCGATTTTAGTCGCCGGTCGGGGAAATTGCAATTCAGCGCACCGGCCCGAGCGGCTCGTCGCCGCTGTCGGGATTTTCAGTTATTCCGATCTCTCCGTCGGGGTCTCGTTTGAGAGTTGGTGCATAGAGTCCTATGAATTTCCGTCGCCACCACAAACCTTCTTGGCGCTTCGTGGCAAGGTCGGTGAACCAGTATTGCCACTCCACGGCGCGAACCTGGCGCGGCGGGTCGTTCCCAAATGGGTTTCCCGCAAAGAGCGTCAGCACCTGCGGAGTGTTCTTGAGCAAGTGAACCTCGGTACTGAGGACGAACGGGTAATCTCGCCAACCACCGAGAGAAGCGAACCACAAATTCCAATCAAAGCGCGGCTGGTAGGGAGCACAAATTCTCGGCGCCTCGCGCGGATCCTGCGGTTTGTAGCGGAAAGGGTAGGCAATCCAGTTCACTCCGTCGCGCGAGCCCTGGAATTCAATCTCATACCGCGCGGTGGTCATGACCGCAAACAATCCGTAACGGTCCGAGATGCGAAACGGCTCAAGCGCCTCAATGGGAGTAACAGGAAGCGGCAAAACCGGGAAAAACATCAGCAGAATCTGCGCGGCGGTGTTGTAGAAAATCCAGCACAGGAAGAGACCGTGGATGGCGAGCGAAACCGGCTTAACCATTCTGGCTGCTAACCAGTTTTTCCTACTCCCCTCGCCCCCTTGGGGCAGAGGGGCTGGGGGCGAGGGGGTGCCGCGAACTAACCCTACGCGTCTGAACAAAGAATCAAAAATCTCATCATCCAAAAGCAAAAAACCCAACACAAGCGTGAAGTAATTCAAGAAAGCCAGATTGGCTGTCAGGATAATTCCAATTTGAAACGGCGTAACGATGCAAAAGCAAATGCGGCGGTATCGACGAGGGAGAAAGAGCATCCACACGACGAATATTTCAATCACCAAAGTTGCAACCGTCATGGTGGCTTGAAACCCATGGGGAAGCTGTTGGGCGTACCAGCCAATCCAATTGGGCAGGGGGCCGTTTTCGTAATAGTGATCGAGCGCGGTTAGGTGGCGCCACTCGGGATCGTGGCTCGCCCACTTCACGACGCCCGACTCAAAGTAAATCTGGAACCAGAGCCACTGGAGCAGAAACAGACTTGCGCGCGAAGGCGGGGACTTCTTGCCTAGCCCCGGCCAAAATCCCGCCGGCGCGAAGAACAGGCTCAGGAACCCTGCCGCCAGCAGCATTCCGTCCGACTGGTAAGAGGCGAAATCCTGCGCGGCGCTGATGATGGAGAGAAAGATGAGGAAGCAAATGGCAATCATGCCGCGCGGCCACACGTTCAAAACAAGCAGCAATGAAGCTGCCAAGCCGATCACGCAGAGAGTGATGATGGCGCGATCGCTCGAAGCGAACCAGAGCAGCGAGGGAACCATCCAGAATCGCTTCGCACCGAACTGCTCGGCAGCTTGCTCTAAGTATTCGCCGGCGGGAAGCAATCCCTTCGGACCAATCAATCCTCGAATTTGGAAGAACCAGGAATAGAAGGCCGAGAAGAAAATTAACCCCAGGGCGCGAAGCCAAATCCACCGCGGCCAAAGATGCCCCGGCCGCCCCGGGTCTTCAGGACCGAAGAGCCAGTTAATGCCCTTCCAAAGCACGCTCCACATGGAAGGACATTTTACAGGTATTCTCTCGAATTAAGCCGCCGGACAGGGGTAGGCGTTGGCAACGGTCTCATGCCGCACTGCCCCCGAGGTGCTTTCTGCTTTGCGCGCTCGATTTTGCTAAGGCAAAATGCCACTCTTGTTACTTGACAGGTTATCAATCTACTGTATAATACTTCCTGAGGTCGGCGTCGTAGCAAAAGGAGTGCGCGGACCAACGTTTCAAGAGGGCATCAGGTGGTCGGTGGAATTTCGGATCTCAGAACATTCACACCCCGTCAGGCGTGCCACCCACGTTCTACATGCGCCCAACATCGGAAATGAAGGTGCATCCGGGGATGTGCATGAAAACAAAGGACGGCTGTTGGCAGCTCGTAGCGGATTGGCTGGGTGGAATTGAGTATGGCCACGGACTCGACACGCATTCCGCAAGATGCCCTATTGTAGGTATATCCCCAGAACTTGTTGAAAACAAAGAATGGCGCGTAGTAGCTTGGGCGTTGAATGTGGAAAAAAAACGAGCTTTTCCCCTCATATCTTGCGCCGTCAGGGACCAACCGCAATTAAGAATGAAGGTGCATCCGGGGATATGTATGAAATCAAAGGGGCGAGCTGTTGCGCCATTGCCTGCCTTTATGCATATTTACTCAAGTGAAGACCAAGGACATCCGATTTGGGAATAGAGGCCCCGGCGAAAATGGATTTGGCAACTATAAGCTTGCGCCCGATGGTATAATCTCTCTCAAGTGAAAGGCCCGCTTTGGCGATATCCGTTCAGGAGTGAAGGTGCCAGGCAAGGCTCCTGAAAATGTAGATTGCCGAAAGTTGTGATCACGACACTTCGGGCTTAGTTGAATGGAGGGGTTCAAGTTTAGGCGGATTCCGCATGGGCGGAACCTGAACATCCATGTGTAACTGTATCCATTCGTGCCGGGGCGTAGTGCTGGGCGGGCTTCTGCTCTCCACTCTTCTTCCCTCTATAGCTCTCGCCGACCAGATTGTGGTGCTGGTGGATGAAAACGGAAACAGAATTTACGTCAACACTTGTGAAACCGCGAACCGCGTAGATTGGATGACGCGCAGTTTTCGCTCCGGGGCGTCGATGGCCACTGCGGCGGATATCGACCAACTGGTACAACAAACCGCCAGCAGGTATGAAATTGACCCGGATTTGGTTCGCGCCATCATCCGCGTGGAATCGGACTACGATCCCAAGGCCGTTTCCAACAAGGGGGCCATGGGGTTGATGCAATTGGTTCCGGCCACCGCGCAGCGCTTCGGCGTCACCAACCCGTTCGACCCGCAGCAGAATCTCGAGGGTGGCGTCACCTATCTGAAGTATCTGATGGACCTTTTCGGTGGTAATGTGTCACTCTCGCTGGCGGCTTACAATTCCGGCGAGCATACGGTGCAGCGTTCCGGCGGCGTCCCGGCAATCCCCGAAACTCAGAGCTACGTGCGCAAGGTAAAAAGCATCTATCAATCAGGGGATGCTCCGAGCGCGCCGTCAGTCCCGGCAAAGGCCACCCCCAAGGAACCGCCCCAGGCTCCAATCACGCGCTATGTCGACCAGTACGGGGTGGTGCACTTCACCAATGTTGAGTGAATTTGAAATTCGTCCGAGGTCCGTCGTCAATCGTCAGTGTTCATTATCGTCTCCTTCGAGAGCCAATCTCGGAATGCTGGCAGCTCTTTCAGCAACATGAGGAAAAATTTGAGGGCAATAGGCTTACGGAAGCCGTTCCAATGGGGGCTGTTCCTGGCCGGACTCGCAATGCTTGCCGCGCCGGCTCTTGCCACCGATTCTCCCCGCCGCCAGCGCGCCATCACCGCCTACGAAAAAGCCGAGCAGTTGCACGCAGCGTTGGAAGCCCATCCCGAGAGCAGGCGCAATAAAGGGCAATATATGAAGGTCATCGATGCGTATACGCAGGTCTACCGCATCGACCCCGCCTACGGCAAGACGCCGGCGGCCCTCACGGCGGTGGCGGACCTCTATCACGAGATGGGGCGCCAGTTTTCCTCGGATTCTTACTACCTGGAATGCATCAAGTCCTACCGCTTCCTCATGACCCAGTATCCTCAGAACCGCATCTCGCGCGAGGCGCTGTTTACCATTGCGGAAGTTTACCGCCAAGACCTGGAAGACCCCTTTGAAGCCCGCAAGGCGTTTCAGGAGTTCATTGCCAGCTACCCCAAATCGGACAAAGTAGGCGAAGCGAAGGAGCAACTGCAGCAGCTTGACGAGCTTGCCGCGGAGAGATCTCGCGCGCGTCCCTCTCCACCCCCCACAGAAGCCACCCGTGAGGAACCAGCTTCCGGACTTCGCCTGGTCACAGCCGTCCGGCGCTGGGTGGGGCCGAATTATTTGCGCATCGTGATTGGCGTGGACAACGAAGTGAAATTTGATTCGGTGCGCCTGTCCAATCCTGACCGCATCGTGCTGAATCTTCAGGATGCGCGCCTCAGCCCCGACTTGCTGGGTAAATCGTTTCCGGTAGAAAACGGCTTCCTGAAGCAGATTCGCGTGGCGCAATTCTCTGCTGACGTCACGCGCGTCGTCTTGGACGTAGACAAAATCGAGACCTACTCGATTTTCACCCTGCCCAATCCCTTCCGCCTGGTGATTGACGTTCAAGGCACAACGCCAACCCTCCTGGCCGGCAAGAAGCCGGAGCCCAAGCCCGCCTCCGAGGCGCATCCGCCGGCAAGAACCACTGCGCCCGCGGCATCCGAAACCGTTTCCACGGCTCGCGACGAGGCCTCCACCGAGGCGAAATCCGAACCTGCTCCTCCGCCTGATTATCAGGACAAAACCACAGCCTCCGTGAGTCCACCTCCCGTCGCCGATTCGAGTGAGAAAATCGCTTCCAAGCTCCCGTCGGTCGACATCACTCCTCCGGCACAGCCGGCCGCAACCACCGATAGTGGTTCCGCCACTCTCACCCGCGCCCTGGGCTTGAAGATCGGCCGCATCGTCATTGACCCCGGTCATGGCGGGCACGACACGGGAACCATTGGCCCGACGGGGCTGGAGGAAAAGGATGTTGTGCTGGATGTGGGGCTGAAGCTGCGGAAGCTCCTGGAACAAAACACGGGCTGCGAGGTGGTGATGACGCGCACGGACGATACCTTTATCCCCCTCGAGGAGCGCACCGCCATCGCCAATGAAAAGGGCGCGGACCTGTTTATTTCGATTCACGCCAATGCCAGCCCGGACAAGAGTGCGCGCGGCATTGAAACTTACTATCTGAATTTCACTTCCAATCCCGACGCTCTGGAAGTAGCGGCTCGCGAAAATGCCACTTCGCAGGAAGCCGTTCATCAGCTTCAGGACTTAATCAAGAAAATCGCCTTGACGGAAAAGATCGAAGAGTCGCAGGACTTTGCCCGCGAAGTCCAGCACGAGGTCTACACGCGGGTGACGAAGGTGAGCGGCGCGCAAGGCGATCGCGGCATCAAGAAGGCCCCTTTTGTGGTTCTGATCGGAGCCAACATGCCGTCGGTGCTCGCGGAAATCTCTTTTCTCAGCAATCCCCGCGATGAGCGCCTGTTGAAGCGGTCCGATTATCGCGAGAAGATCGCCTACGCGCTCTACGAAGGAATCGTGGGATACGTGAGGAACCTGGGCGAAATGCGGACTGCACAGCGCCTCGCTTCTGACCAAACTTCCAAAGCAACCGGTTCGGATTTTTGATATTCTAAGAGCTATGGCAGGGAAATTTGCGAAGCACGCCTGGCTGATGGCCGTGCTTATGGCCATTCCTCTTCACTCCTTTGCCCAACAGAAACCCCTGGCCGTCCACTTGGCGCCCGACGCCGGTTGGCGACAGGTGACATCCACTCCCTCGCCTGTCTCTGAAGTGGCCCGATTTGGCGGCGACCCAGCGATCGAGAGAGAATACGGCGTTAAGTCCCTGGACTTCCGAACCTATCAGTTGGACAAAGTACGCACCGAAGTGATTGTGGAGCCTGCGCCCGATGCCGTTTCCTCATATGGGCTGCTGACGTTTTACACAACTCCCGAAATGACCCCCGAGAAAGGTTTTGGGCTGGCAGTCGGCGACGCGAATCAGGTCCTGATGGCGCGCGGCGATAATTTTCTCCGGTTTCCGCGTGGAAAAGACCCGGCCCTCACCGATGCCGATTTGCGCGCGCTGATGACTTTTGTGGGCGGAGCTCAACCACCCAAAAGCGAGGAGAGCAGCTTGCCTCCTTCGATGCCGCCCAACGGATTGGTGCCGGGCAGCGAAAAATACGTCTTGGGATTGGAAGCTGCGAAACGCCTGCTTCCATCCTTCCGCACGGACTTGATCGGATTTGAGCAGGGCGCCGAACTGCAATTGGGCCAGTACAAGACCGAAAAGGGCTCAGCAACCTTGCTCTCCATCAACTATCCGACTCCCCAGATTGCTCGCATCCGCTTCGGAGCGCTTAATGATTTTCTGGCTTTGAATCACGACAACGGTGAGAAATCCGTCTACGGAAGGCGGCGGTTGACTTATGTCTTCCTGGTTCTAAACGCGGGGAATTCCGAGCAGGCTTCTAATTTGCTGAATCAGTACCAAGTTAAATCAAACATCAGTTGGGATCAGCCGCCGAATCCTCAGAGAACTTTTACGCTCCAAGTGGTTCACATGATTCTTGCCATTCTGATCCTCACTGGTTACTTGATTGGAGCTTGCCTCGTTGCGGGAATTCTTTTCTTCATGTCGAAGCGAATCGCATTAAA
>JASHSC010000423.1 GCA_030036915.1 Terriglobia bacterium | reverse complement strand
CACATCGTCGAAAACGCCGCGGATGCCTCGGATGTACTGCAAGACGTTTTTGTGAAAGTCTTCAAAGGCATCAAGGGATTTAACAGCGACAGCACTTTGCGGACATGGATTTACCGCATCGCCGTGCACGAAGCCTCAAACCATCGCCGGAGCTGGATTCGGCGGCACTGGCGTGAGCCCTTTTCCGTGGATGACACCGCATCTCCTTCGGCTGCCGCAGCGTCGGAAGCCGCCTCAAACGAGCGCAGCCCCTATCAGGTGTTCGAGCAGGCGGAGAGGGAAGTGGTGGTGAAACGAGCTCTGGCCAGCCTGGCGCAACCGTACCGCACGGTGGTGGTGCTGCGCGAAATCGAAGGGCTGCCTTACGAAGAGATCGCCCAGGTGCTGGGTTTGGCTGAGGGAACGGTCAAGTCCCGGCTGTTGCGCGGCAGGGAACTGCTCCGTCGCAAGTTGGCGGGTTATGTGGGTAAAGACCATGTTTGAAAGCTGCGTCGAAATTCGAAGCCATTTCTCGGATTATCTCGACCACCTGTGCACACAGGAAGCCAGGAAATCCGTCAATTATCATCTTTCTTTCTGCCCCTCCTGCCAGAAGCGGCTGGAACAGATGGAATCCATCCAGGAGGAGTTGAAGGCGCTTCCGAGGCGGCGGGTCCCTGCGGAACTTTCCCTGCGCCTGCGCGTGCAAATGTCCCACCGGCTGAATCCGAATTTCTTCTCCTCGCTTTGGGTGCGCCTGGAAAACGCCGTGAAGCCGCTGCTGATTCCGGCGACGGGCGGCGTGTTGACGGCGGTCATCTGCTTTTGCCTCATCATGGGCTCACAGGGGGTTCCGATCAGCAACGACCAGGACGTCACGGTGCCCTTGGCCACGCCGGCGCGGGTGTTGCAACTGGCACCCATGGATTTCAACACCGGCGATAGCGGCCTTGTGGTGCTGACCCAAATCAATGCCGAAGGCCGGGTGAAGGGGTATCGGATTCTCTCCGGCCAGCGCTCCCCCGAACTTATGCACCGCCTCGACCTGATGGTGTACTACAGTGTCTTCACGCCCGCCACGATGTTCGGCAGGCCCACGGACGGGGAAGTAGTCCTGTCCCTGCGGCGAATCACGGTCCGAGGGTAGACCGTTTGCCTGCGACCCCTACCTACTCACTGCCTCTGCCAGGAAGTCCCAGAGGTTCGCGCCCGCATCCAGCGTATGAGCCCCGCCTCGGTCACACCCGGCTAACCTGGACAATGTGCCTTTGCGCAGCAGCGCTCTGTGCGCTTCTATCGCCCGCGCCGGCGCTTCCTCAGCAGGGGAGCGTGGTGCTCGAATGGAACGAGCAGCTCTTCTGCATCCTGGCGGCGGCAAACGCGGCGGGGTACGACGCAGGCATGGGCGCTGCCAACGAAACGCGGTTGAAGGTGCGCGAATACCTCGAAGCGCAGAACGCCCCTATTCTTCCGGAGCTCAAAAAATTCTACGACCAGCACCGCATCAAGGACAATCCCACTAAGGAACTTGGGCAATACGTTTCCCTCGCCCTGCTGGTGGGCACTCCGCCCGACTTCAATTTGACCGTTCGGCCGGAAGAACTCCCTCCGGATGCGCGCGACGTGGTGGGCTTCCTGCCGCTGCTCCGCACCTTTTATCAGCAGGCCAAGATGGAGGCGTTGTGGGCGCAGGTTCGTAAGCCCTACGATGCGGCAGTAGAGCGCTACACGGAAGCCGTGCGCCAGACCTTTGTAGTGACTGAAGCCTATTTGCGCTTTCCCGCCGGCGGATATCTGGGCCGCAATTATGCCATCTACATCGACCTGCTGGGCGAGCCCGAACAAGTGGAAGCGCGGATTTACGGATTGAACTACTATCTTGTCGTGACGCCCTCGCAGGACCTGAAGCTCAACGAGATTCGCCATCAGTATTTGCACTTTCTTCTCGACCCGCTCGCGGCCAAATACGGTTACGAAATCAATGAAAAGGTTTCGCTCGCTTCCACTGCCCGCCAAGCCCCCATGCTGGGACTCGATTTCAAGGAGGACTTCGGCCTGCTGGTTACCGAATGCCTGATTCGCGCGGCCGAGCTGCGCATGGATAAAGTGCCTGCCGCCGACGCGCAGAAAAAGCTGGATGAAATGACGGCGCAAGGGCTGATCCTGATTCACTATTTTTACGAGTCGCTGACGGAATTCGAGAAGCAATTCGATTCCATGCCCGCCTGGTACAAGCCCATGATCCTCGCCATCAATGTTCCGAACGAAGAGCGGCGGCTGATCCCCGTGGAGTATGCCAAGAAACCACCGGCCCCCGTGATGGTGAAGGAAACTCCGGAGCTGACCGAGGAAGAGAAGCTGCTGGACCAGGGCGACAACCAGTTTTACCAGGGCCAGTACGTCGACGCGCGCCTCTCCTATCGCACCGTGCTTGAGAAGGACGACCCCAACAGCGAGCGCGCCATCTACGGACTGGCGGTGGTTTACGCCAACACGCGCAAACCCGATTTGGCGCAGGAGTATTTTCAGAAGGCGCTCTCGACCGCCCACGATTTGCGCATCATCACCTGGTCGCACATCTACCTCGGACGGCTCGACGATTTGGCTGGGCAGCGCGATGCCGCTGTCGCGCAATATCACGCCGCTCTGGTTACTGCTGCCGCTTTCCCCATGGCCCTCCGAGCGGCCCAAAGCGGCATGGAAGCGCCGTTCGGCTCAGCCGCCTCGAAGTGACCCATCCTCCTTCAGATCGATGGGGCGCGTCATATGAGTGCGATACCGGAGCTTGGCTTTCACAGTCAAATTAACCATGTGCGTTCTCCGCAACATGTTGGGATAGTGGGAGTATCTTTGGGAGAGTTGGGGAGAACCAAGCAATTACTAGCTTTTCCATATAACCCCTAGAAGCCAATGGATTTAGCGCGGCGCATCTCATATCCGGGGCTTTACGCTTGGCAATCGAGCTGCCACCCATTTGGGAATTGCCAAATGTCGACAGCTACGTTGACAGGTACATCCGGTATCTTGTACGCTCAACACGTTGTGTTGGTTGAGTGTTTGGAGCTGATTTTCTAATCAAGGAAAGCGAGCAAGAAAATGAATATCAAATCCGCAGTCTTACTGATGCTTTCATTGGTGCTGAGCGCGAAGGGTTTCGCCCAGGTGGCGACCGCCCCGACCATGGGCACGACGCCGGCGCCGGCCCCCATGACGGAAAAGGAAGTCATTACCGAGCTCAAGAAGGATGGCGCGGACCAGCTCCTGAAAGATCTCGACCGGCGCGGCGTGGACTTCGAGATGGACGATGAAACGGAAAAGCGCTTGCACAAAGCCAAGGCGAGCGACGAGGTCATTAAGGCAGTGAGGGCTGCAGGACCCAAGGAAAGGGCTGCAGCCCAGAATGCCGCGGCGCTGGCGAGCGGGGCGGTCATCATTCCTCCCGCGGAGAACGCGGATTTCAAGGCGATCCAAACCGAGCTTGATCCCGACAAAATTATTTCCCTGGCGGGTGCCTATGCGCAGAAATACCCGCAAAGCCAAGTGCTGACCTATGTTTACTCCTACGTGGCTCACGCCTACCAGCAGAAGAACGACGCCCCCAAGGTTGTGGAATATGCGGAAAAGAGCCTTGTCCTGAAAAAGGACAATGTCGATATGTTGATGACCGCGGCCAACGTCATTCCCATGCCTCAATACATTCAATTGCACCAAGGGGACGAGGAGCAACTGTTAAATAAGGCGGAGGGATATGCCCAGCAAGCAATGCAGGCCCTTGACCAGCTCAAGAAGCCTCCCAACATGGATGATGCGCAGTTTGCTAAGCAGAAAACCACAGCCCTGGCCGGCATTCACGCCAGCTTGGGGTTAATTCACTATGACCGGGCGAGCCAAGGGCTGACGGGATGGGACAAGGAAGAATTGGCGAAGGCGGAGAAGGAATTCCAGCGGGCAGTCACCCTGGCGCCCCCCGAACCGAGCGACTACTATCGGCTGGGAGAAGTCTACGTGCGCGAGGACAAAATTGACGACGCCATCGCGGCCTTTGGGAAGGCCAGCCAGCTCGGGCAGGGCGTTGTGAAGCAGTATGCCGACAGGGAAATCGAGACCTTGAAGCAGCAAAAAGCCCAAATGGCGCCTGCCAAGCAATAGTCGGGTGAGAAATCCACCGGCTGGCCATGGGCATCGCGCCGAGCCGCGCGAGAGGCAAGGACGATCGGTTCGTTGGCCATACAAGGAATTGACGCCCGAAAAGCATGCCGGAAATCCACTCCGACCATTTTCAGACTATCATCGGCTATCAATTTCGCAATACGCAATACCTTCTGGAGGCGCTCACGCACTCTTCCTATGCGCAAGAGTCGGCGGACCGTCCGCGCGACAATGAGCAGATGGAATTTCTGGGCGACGCAGTGCTGACATTCGTGGTAAGCATAACTCTGACTGACGCTTTTCCTGAGTGGGAAGAGGGCAATCTGACGCGGGCACGTGCGCACCTGGTGGCTGCGCCGCACTTGTATGCCGTGGCCCGGAGTCTGAACCTGGGGCAATACCTGCGCCTAGGGCGGGGTGAGGAGAAGACTGGCGGGCGCGAAAAGCCGGCCCTACTGGTGAATGCTCTGGAGGCCGTGGTGGCCGCCCTCTATCGCGACGGCGGGATTGATGCGGCGCGCGATTTTATTACCCGCTTCATTGTCCCTCAGGACCTGTCGGCGGCGACGGGAGAGTTGTTCTCCATTGATTACAAATCCGCCCTCCAGGAGCACTTGCAGGCGGAAAGGACCTCGCCGGCCGAGTATCGAGTAGTGGAGGAGTCAGGCCCCGAGCACCAAAAGACCTTTACCGTGGAAGCCCTGGCGGGCGACAATTTAATCGCACAGGGGCGCGGCGGGAGCAAGAAGGCCGCCGAACAGGAAGCCGCGCGCTTGATTCTAGAAAAACTGGGAAGGAAGACCTCAACGCATGGATGAACCCGAGCGGAAGTCATCAACGCGCGACACGTTCGAATCACTGGTCGTAACAGTTATTCTAGCCGTATTCGGCACCACTTTTGTTCTTCAGGCCTTCAAGATTCCCACCGGCTCGATGGAAGATACGCTTTTGATCGGGGACCACCTTGTGGTGAATAAGTTCATGTTCGCCCCGCCGGGTGGAAAGCACTGGCACTTACTACCTTATCGCGAGCCGCGCCGCCGTGACGTGGTGGTTTTCAAGTTCGCTCCCACGGACGAACAGTCGGAGCCCGGCGAACATTTTGTGAAGCGCGTCATCGGCATTCCCGGCGACCGGATTCGCGTTTTCCATCGCCAGGTCTTTGTCAATGGAGTGCCTCAGGTGGAACCCTACGTCCGCCACGACTCGCTGTACGCCGGCGTGCTGCACCCCGGCGACGATTTTCCCCCACCCGATGGCGAGGATCTGCCCGGCTCCACCGCCGCCTGGGTTGCGGAGCTGCCCACCGCAATTCAGAATGGCGAAGTGGTGGTGCCTCCCGGAAAATACTTCGTCATGGGGGACAACCGTGAAGATAGTTGGGACAGTCGTTTTTGGGGGTTTGTGTCCCGCGACGTGATTATCGGCCGTCCGGTATTGGTTTATTGGTCGTTTGTGACGCCACGCGAAGAATATCTTCACAACTCACTCAGCGACCGCCTGTCGCAGATCGTGGACTTGATCATCCATTTCCCGACCAAGACGCGCTGGCGGCGCACGTTCAGGCTTGTACGCTGATGCCCTCGCGCAATCGACGACGTTTCCGCAATGGCGCGGCCGTTCTGCTGGCCCTGGGATTGGCGGCGTGGCTGGTTCCTTCTTACTTCAGCGCGGAGCGTTATCGCCGCCGCCTTCAGGCGGGCCTGGAACGGACGCTGCACCGGCCGGTGAAGTTTGGAGCCTTATCCTTCCACCTCCTTCCACGCCCGGGGTTCGCGATTGAAAACGCGGAGGTGGACGAAGACCCCGATTTCGGTTCGGAACCATTCGCCCGCGTTGACCACATCGATTGCGACCTGCGCTGGCACAGCCTCTGGCGCTCGCGCATGGACTTTGCCCACCTTCAACTGGACCGTCCAAGTTTTAACTTCGTCTTGAATTCCGAAGGGAAATGGAACGTGGAGAATCTTCTGGTGCAAAGCGGCGTGACGGCGCCTCGAACCTCCGGGACGGAAGGGAATCCCGCGGTCGAGGCGGAGCAATTGGATTTGGATGTTGATGACGCCCGCATCAATTTTCAGGTTGGACCCAACAAAAAGCCATTTGCGCTTACGGAGGTTGGGGCACACCTGCAAATCAACCCCGCCGAACGCCGAGTCCGGTTCCAAATTACTGCCAGCCCCCTGCGCTCCGATTTGCCTATCCCCACTCCCGGGCCGGTCGAGCTGACCGGCGAGTGGACGCCGGGCGCGGATTTGCATGGCCCGATCGACGCACGACTTCGCACCCAGGGCGCATTACTTTACGACTGGATTCCCGTGGCCACCGGAACCAATCCTCAGGTTTACGGCGTGATGGATTCCGATGAGCACTTGACCGGCTCCTTGCCCGACCTCCAGGTGGAGGGTGAGACCCGCCTAACCCAGTTTCATCGTTGGGGAGACCTGCCGCCCTCGGACTCGCAGCCATGGACTTTCCACTATCGCGGCCGGCTGATGAACGGGCGGGAACGCATTCTGATTGAAAGCCTCGATGCTTCCTTCCGGGACTCGCACTTGCACCTGTCGGGCTCGGTGGACGACCGGCAGCCGACTCCGCAACTGGATCTGGTGGTGACGCTGGAGCGATCGAGGCTGGAGGATTTGCTCTCTGCGGCACGCCGCTGGTGGCCGATCTCCACATCCTGGAACCTGAAAGGCAGAGTCGACGCGATGCTGGCCATTCAGGGTCCGTGGAAGGCGCAGCGCTATGGAGGATTCTTGGGAGCGCGCCAAGTGAGCATGGAAACGCCCTCTGGCTCCTTCCCAATTTCCGACGTGGGCATTCGAATTAACAGCCACGGCGCAACTCTCGAACCATTTCAGATTACCCTGGCTCCGCATGTCTCGCTGGAGGCGCACGGGACAATTGAGCGGACCAAGCTTGGGCCTCGATACGATATGCAGCTTTCCGCCAATGACCTTCCGCTGCATCAGGGACTCACCTTTGTCCGCGAATTGGGCATCCACCTCCTTCCTGGAATCGACGCCACGGGGTCGGCCGGCGCGACGGTGAATTTGGCCGGTGTGGCGTGGCCGCCGGCGCGTCCTGTCCTGACGGCGCGGGGGGAATTGCGGGCTGTCCGTCTGCTGATTCCCGGTTTGACGGAACCACTCAATCTTCCGCACGCCAGCGTGCAGATTAATGACGACCAAATTACTTTGGACCCTGTGGTGGCGGTTTTGGGAACAAGCGTCTTCACGGGCAAGCTGCTGCATCATGGAGCACGGGTGGATCCCTGGACGTTTGATTTCAGCGCCAACAACTTGAGATTGGAGCAGGCGGCGCTTTGGTTTGATTCGCTGGGAGTGCGCCGGCCCATGCCGCTGCTGGAACGTCTGCCGGGATTGGATTCTTTCGCGGCGCGGCGCGAGGCGGCCTCACAGATTTTCGGCAGCTTGAATGCGGTGGGACGATTCACCACGCCGGTGGTGACTTATCGAGGGGCGACCCTGAAAGATTTTCGTGGTTCCTTTGAGGTCGCCGGACGGGCCATTCGAATAAACACAGCGACGTTTCGCGTTGCGGGCGGGCGGGGAGAAGCAGAAGGAAGCGCGGACTTCACAACGGCCCCTCCGCCGCTTTCCGCGCAGGTGGTTCTGATGAACGTTCCTGTTTCTCCCCTTACGGCGTGGCTTCCCGGCCCGGCGCACAGCCTGCATGGGTTACTGAACGCCACGGGGAGCTTCCAAACGCGCGGCTTGACTCACGAAGATCTGGCGGAAAATCTGAGCGGGCAGATGGAGTGGCGATTCAAAGATCTAAGCTTTGGGGATTTTGATCCCCTTGCCTCGCTCGCCCAGGTGGCGCATTGGGGAATGCTCGAACCTGCTCGCAGCGCGGTGACTGCCCCGTCGGCAACCGTGACCGTGAAAATTCAGGACCGCCGCTTGATTCTCGATTCCACAGCCCTCGACTTCAGTGGGGCCGCGCTGCAAGTGGGTGGGACCTATGCCTGGAGCGGAGATTTGAATCTGGATGTGCGTGCTGATTTACGCCACCTTCGCCGCCGCTGGCTTGACCATGAAGATGATCCTCCGCCGGCGTCGGGCTTGGCGGAGGTTCGCCTCACCGGGATGATGGACCACCTCGCGATCACTCCGCAGGAGCGTGTGGCAAGCGTGGTAAGGCGCAGGTGAGGACGCTCATCCGATTTTAAGGGCAATTCGGATGCAACAGGAGGAAACGTTGAAACGAGGCAATAGAATCAATCTCTCCATCACCTGCCCGTGCGCCACTTTCGTGCTGGCATCCGTTGTTGGCGCCTTCAGCGCGGCGATGCCCAGCCATGCCGCCACATTTGACGCTGCCACGCTCGCCGCCTCCAAATCCTTGGAAGACAAAATGGAAATCCTTGGGAATAAGGATACGCAGACGCCCGCACCGCCCGTGGTGATCACAGAGAATGAAGCGAACTGTTACCTCAAGGTTCATTCCGGCGAGTTCCTTCCACCGGGCGTGCATTCCCCTACGGTAAGCGCCCAGCCGGAACACCTCACCGCCGCCGCGGATGTGGATTTCGATGAGCTTGCCCGCACTTATCCCAACCCCAACGATATGGCCCCAAGAATCCTGGCAGCCATGTTTCATGGGATGCAGCATGTAACCGCCGTTGCCAAGGTTCAGCCCGAAGACGCCGGCGTGCGCGTGCAGGTCGAAAGCATCGTGGTGGGAAATACCACCGTTCCGAACTGGCTGGTGGACTATCTCATCCAGAACGTCCTCCAGCCGCGCTACAAGTTCGATTTGAGCAAGCCTCTGCCCTATCCCGACCACGTCACCATGATCGTGATGAGCACGGGGCAGGCCACGTTCCTGCGCGGACCGCGGGTAGCGAAGTAGAAGGCGGAAGACGGGTGGGCGGAATTCCAAGTGGCTCATCGATACAAATCCTACGCAGCGGAGACCGGCACGGCGTATCAGTATTTCTTCGCCAACAGCCGCCGGGTGAACCGCCCGGAAGGTCAGGGCCTGGGAAACGATTTTATTTTCGTGGTCACCCCCGATCAAAGACCGCCCTTTGTCCTGCGGGTGTTTATTTCCGAACGCGCACTGGAGGTCTGGCGCCGGGGACACGGGCGCGTTCTGGATTTCAACGAGATGTACGCCGCGGCCAAAATGCGTTTGTTCCGGGCGTTCGATGAAATAGAATGTTTGCGAGGCGCTGAGCTGAACCTGCTCGTGGATGAAGCCAACGTGGAGGGTCTGCTCGAGCCGCTCAATCTTTAGCATTCATCGTAATGCCTGCATTACGCAATATCGGCGTGGCCTTTGCCGCCCTTTACCTCGCCCTGACCGCGGGGCTGGTGGCCATCATGCGTCGCCCCATACTGTTTGGGGAAGTCATGCGGCACGTGCCTGACCCCATGATGATGCTGTTTCCCTTCAAGCAGCTCTGGTATTTCGCGCGCGCGGGGCACGTAAAAGTGGGCGATCCGGCTCCCGAATTCGACCTGCCCGCAGCAGACCGCAAATCATCCATTTCCCTTGCTTCCTTCCGCGGGAAAATGCCCGTGGTCCTGATCTTCGGGAGCTACACCTGACCGCCTTTTCGCCGGGAGGTTCCCGCGCTCAACAAAATGTATGACCAGTACAAGGACCGCGTGGCCTTCTACGTGGTCTATATTCTGGAAGCCCACCCTGTAGACGCGTGGCAAACGGATAGCAATAAGAAGGAAAAGATCAGCGTGGCAAGTCCCAGGACGCTTGAGGAGCGCTGTGCGGTGGAAAACGTATGCGCCACCAAGCTGGCGCTGCACATTCCCGCCGTCGTGGACAATATCGCCAATACCACGGAAGAAGCCTACACCGCATGGCCCGACCGGCTCTACGTTATTGACCGCGACGGGCGCGTGATTTACAAGAGCAAACCCGGACCCTTTGGATTCGAGCCCGCAGGAGTACAGAAGACGCTGCAAGGCTTGTTTCCAGCGGCCGCCCGCGCCCAGGTGGCGCAGATTCGTTGAAGCCGCGAGGCTGGATTCTCACCGTGTGCTCGCCAGGTACGCCCGCCAACCGCCATACTGCGTGATGTCTTGTGCGCCCATCACTGCCACGGGCTCACAAACAAATCCCTTCACGCTTTCACCGTTCTCCAGTGTAACGTTGCCGATGGCGA
>JASHSC010000422.1 GCA_030036915.1 Terriglobia bacterium | reverse complement strand
ATCCTATTCAACTCGCCAACGACGGCCTTTATGACGCCTACGTGACGGAAATCAGTCCTACGGGAACTTTGCTCTATTCCACCTACCTGGGCGGGTCGCTTTCCGATTATGGCACCGGTATCGCGGTGGGAACGGGCGGATCCATTTACATCGCCGGGTACACGTTCTCGTCCAACTTTCCGACCCAGAGTGCGTATCAGAGCACGCTATCCGGAGGCTCGGATCTGTTCGTTTCCAAATTCGTTCCGGGCGCCACCTCCTTGCAGTTCTCCACCTATCTCGGAGGGTCATCCATCGACCGGGCAGCCGGGATGACGCTGGATGTAACGGACAACGTCTACCTGGCGGGCGACTCACAGTCGTCAAATTTCCCCGTTACGGTCAATGCTTACCAGTCCTCCCTCCAAGGCACCGACAATGCCATTGTCGCGAAGCTTTCCTCCGACGGATCAACCCTGGAGTACTCCACATACATCGGCGGTAACGCTACCGATCAGGCAAACGCAATTGGCGTGGATCCGGCAGGCAATATTTACATTACAGGGTTCACTCAGTCCAACAATTTTCCCCAGCTCGACTCATTTCAAACAGTCCTGGGCACTGGCGGCGCTGGAACCTGTGTCTCGACAAACCTCATCAACGTGCCCTCCAATACCTTGTGCTCTGACGCCTTCGTAGCGAAATTTTCTGCTTCGGGAACTCCCGTCTACTCGTCCTTCCTGGGGGGAAGCGGAAATGACACCGGCCAGGCCATTGCGGTGGATTCGTTGGGGAATGCCTACGTGGCGGGCGCCAGTTATTCGCCGAATTTCCCCACCACGGGGGATGCCTTCCAATGGCAATATCTAGGTTCGAACACATTTAGCAACGCCTTTCTCAGCAAAATTGGCTCGCAGGATGGTCCCTCGGTATCACTGAATCCGCAGCAAATCAACTTTGGGAACGAGCCCCTCGAACTCGCTTCCAATCCTGTAACGGTGACGTTGACCAACGAGGGCAGCACTGCATTGTCCATTTCCGGCGTCAGCGTAAGTGGGGACTTCCAAGCGACTAATAATTGCGGGTCCAGTGTGTCTGGAGGGGGAGGAACGTGCAACCTTCAGATCGTCTTTGACCCCACAACCATCGGCGTTCAGACGGACTTGGTGGAAATTACGGATAACGCGGGCCCGTCAGGGGCGAGCGCCACACAATCCATTGATGTTACCGGAACCGGCGTTCTTTCCGGCGGGTCGCTGGCCTTCACCCCCACCACATTGACGTTCGCGGCGCAGGCTGTTGGGACCACCAGCCCCAACCAAACGGCAGTCTTGGTCAATAACGGCTATCAACCTGTGACCATCACTAACATCTCCGCGACCGGCGGGTTCGCAGAAACCAACAACTGCGGAACCAACCTGCCCACTGTTCCTGTGACGTTGAACGCAGGCCAGACTTGCACGGTTACCGTTAGCTTTGCACCCACCACCACGGGCAGCGTTACGGGGGGCATCACCGTTTCGTCGAACGCCGTTAAGGCCCCTGCGCTCCAATTGGTGGGTACCGGAAGCCCGATCTTTTCGCTTGCCACCAACGCCCGGTCCAGCGTTCTCGTGATCGGCACGACCTCGGCTACTTTTTCCATTTCCGCGGCCGGGCCCAGCACCTTCTTGAACCCTATCAGCCTCTCCTGCGCGGGTGGCGCGACGTGCAGTTTCAATCCGTCTTCCATCTCACCTGGGGGATCGAGCACGCTTACGATCACAGGACTTTCAGCAACAACGGCGAATCCCCTGAACGTGGTGGTTACTGGGACCGGCGGAGGGCAAAGCGCCAGCGTGGTGCTGTCGATTTTCTTTGCCGATTTTTCAGTTTCGGCAGTTCCCTCGGGGACTACGGTTACGGCCGGCAGTCAGGCCGTTTATACCATTACCGTGACCCCCACGAATGGATTCAATCAAACGGTGCTTTTGAACTGCCCCACTGCCTACCCAGGTATTCCGATCGGGGCAATATGCTACTGGTCGCAGCCTGCGCTGACTCTTACGGGCACAAATGCGCAATCTCAAACTACGTTAACCATCACCACCACCACCGAGTCGACAAGGCTTCTTCGTCCACCTCAAAATTTCCCGCCCGGGCCCGGGCGGTGGATCCTGATGATGGCTCTGCTGACATTTCTGGCTGCGGTGGTGTTGGGCTTTGGCAGGTCTGGCGTTTGGCTGCGCCCGCACCTCCGGCTGGCCGTGTTGTTGTTCGCGATGATCCTGGTTAGCCTGGCGGCCGGGTGCGAGGATTACGTGAATCCAATCAACATTTCTCCCTACGTGAATGGAACGCCCGCCGGCACATATAACATCGTGCTGATAGGAACCTTGGGGAATGGGAGCAATGTACAGCGTACAACTACGATAAGCCTTTCGGTTCTCCCTTAAGCGGAGCGGCAATGCGAATTCGGCTTCACGGTAGTGAGCAAACTTACGGAGTGCGGTACCTTGCTACCGCTTGGCACACGCCAGCGTTCTGGCGCCCGGTCGGAATCGAACTTCAGGCTTTGAAGGCGGCAGTGACCTGCCACACTCCGATAGACGCGACCAACAGCAAAGCGAGGTAGTCGCGGCAGAATTTTAGAATTTGGAATAACTTCAGGAGGATCGTCGTGAGCGGAAGGAACGACACTGCCACCAGCGCCCCGGGCGCAAATCAGAGCAACTCCAAGAGAGGCCGGCGCCTCCCCATTTGCCTATTGTTGACGGCAACTTTGCTGGGCGCGGCCTTTCTGCGAAAGGATGGCGGCGCGAGGTTTCCTCAGCCCAAGACTCGCACGAATTCCCAGTGGGCACAACTCTACGCCTCACTGCCCATGAGCTTCGAAGCGAATCGGGGACAAACTGACCCGAGCGTGAATTTCCTATCGCGCGGGGAGGGGTACACGCTGTTCCTGACGGACAACCAAGCCGTGCTCACCCTTCGGAACTCCTCTGCCTCCTCTCGCCAAAAGCCATCCTCGACCTCTGTGGAGGCCCTCCGGCTGCAATTGCTGGGAGCCAATGTCCATGCCACAGTGAGCGGCGCAGATGAATTGCCCGGCAAGGCCAATTACTTCCTTGGGAACGACTCCAAACAATGGCGCACGGATATTCCCACCTACGCGAAGGTGAGATACCAGAACGTTTATCCCGGAGTGGACTTGGTTTATTACGGCGAACAAAGCGGGAAGCTCGAGTATGATTTTGTGGTCGCACCCGGAGCCGACGCCGGTGCCATTGCTCTGGGGTTCGCGGCCCAAGCCCACACCCCTCTGCGTATTACTCCCCAAGGCGACCTTGTGGTTACACTACACAACGGCGAGGCGCGCTTTCAAAAGCCCGTGGTGTACCAGGAAGCGCAGACAGGAGTCAGGGACAAGGCCTCAGGATTCCACGGCCCAAATCCCTCGGCTGAAAGTCGTCTACCCGTGGAAGGACATTACGTCCTCGACACCCAAAACCACGTCCATTTCGTCGTGGGCGCCTATGACCATCGCCGCCCGTTAGTGATTGACCCGGTCCTGATTTACGCAACGTACATCGGCGGCAGCGGTGGCGACACGGGATTCGCCATTGCGGTGAACTCCACCGGAACCATCCCCGATCAGGCCTATATCGCCGGCCTCACCAATTCCAGCAACTTCCCTTTCACGGGATCCGCCGCATACACCTCCTACGGTGGCGATGGCGACTGCTTCGTTTCGGAAATCAACAACGCGGGAACGACATTAATCTTTTCAAGTTATCTTGGCGGCAGCGGAAGTGACGCCTGCACGGCCCTGTCCTTATCCAGCTCTGGCACGGTCTTCGTCACCGGTTACACTGCCTCGACAAACTTTCCCGTCAAGGCTCCGTCAGGTATCGGTACAAGCCTTCCATTTCAGCAAACGTATGGCGGCGGGACTGACGCTTTCATCGCGGAGTTCACTGCGACGGGCAACAGTTTGGTCTATTCCACCTACCTGGGGGGCTCCGGCCTCGACCAAGGCAATGGTATCGCCACCGATTCCACCGGCAACGCTTATGTAACGGGCTTCACTCAGTCCAGCAATTTTCCGGTCACTGCCGGCGCTTTCCAGCCCAGCCTGAATGGATCTGAGAACGTTTTCATTACCAAAATGAACTCCGAGGGCGAGTCATTGTTGTATTCGACTTATCTGGGGGGCTCGGGGCTCGACTCAGGCCAAAGCATTCAAATTGATAGTGCCAGCCCCCCCAACATGTATGTTGCCGGTTTTACCGAGTCTGCGAATTTTCCCACCGTCGCGCCCATCCAGGCGTCCCTGGGTGGGCAGGTGAATGCTTTTGTCGCAGAACTCAACGGGGCGGGAACAGCTTTGGCATTTTCTACTTTCCTGGGTGGCGCAGAGGATGATGGGGCCTATGGGCTCGCCCTGGACAGTTCCAACAATATCTACGTTGCCGGCTCAACGACTTCGACGAACTTTCCGACCACCTCCGGCGCCTTTCAAACTTCGTTGAAGGGACCCCAGGATGCTTTTGTCGCCAAACTGAACGCCGGAGGGACGACCCTGGCCTACTCAACCTACCTGGGAGGAAGTGGGACGGATGAGGGATACGCCGTCGCGGTTTCGTCGTCTGGAAACGCCTTTGTGACCGGTCTCACCGAATCGAGCGATTTTCCCACTGCGAACGCCCTACAAGCTATCCTTGGGGGATCGACCACGAGCCTCCAGGATTGCGGGAAGAACCCCTGCCCCGATGCTTTTATCACCCAACTCAACTCCACGGGCACTGCCTTGGTCTATTCCACTTACCTCGGGGGCAGCGGATACGACTCCGGCCAAGCCATCGCTCTGGATAGTACCGGCGACCCCTATATCACCGGAACCACCATCTCCACAAACCTTCCCGTTACTGTTCCTAACGCCAACGTCTATACGCCTCCGTACAA
>JASHSC010000421.1 GCA_030036915.1 Terriglobia bacterium | reverse complement strand
CCGGTGCGCTCGCCGAGCCGCTCGATCATGAAATAGATGGGATCGCCGTCGCCCCACCAAAACCACTTGTAGCGGATGCAATTCACGACCAGGTTCGAGAGCTCGACGTTCTCGACGTAGCCGCCCATCGTGATCATAAAGGCGATGCCGCGATTGGACGCGGTAATCACGCAGTTGGTCACGGTCACGTTGCGGATACAGTTGATGTTGCAATCGCAAAACTTCAGCGCTGCCGAGGCGGAGGATAATCGGCAGTTGGTGATGGTGATGTTCTCGCAAGGAAGCGCAGGGCCCGAAATGTTGAAAGAATAGAGCACAATGGCGTCATCGCCGGTTTCGATGGTGCTGTTGGCAATGCGCACATCTTTGCACCCATCGGGGTCAATGCCGTCGGCCCATACGCCGTCGGTTTGGCTGGTGTGAATGTATATGCCGTCAATCACCAGCCGCTCGCAAGCGTAGGGATAGATCGTCCAACTGGGAGACCGGAGAAATGAGAGGCCGGTAATCCTGACGTCCTTGCAACGGACCAGAAACACCAGGTGGGGGAAGACCTTCCTGCTTCCCGAGCCAACGGGGAAGGATCGGCTGAGCGACAATCCGGCGGCTTTTGCGAGCAGGCGATTGTCGTGAATGTTGATGTCATCGTAATCGCTGGCTTGGTAGAAGTATTCCTGCTCACCGTCCACCGTGCCTCGGCCTTGAATGGTAATATCCTGAAGATCCTCGCCGTAAAATAACCCGGGCTGGTCATAATCGGAATCCGACTTGGACGCAAAAAGAGTGGCGCCGGCCTCAATGGTGAAATTAACGTGGCTGCGCAGATGGATTGTCCCCGAGGTATACTCTCCGGGAGGCAGGTAAACCTCCCCGCCACCGGCTTTCGCGCAGGCGTCTACCGCTTTCTGGATGGCCGCTTGGGCGTTATCGGCTTTGTGTCCTGTGGCTCCAAAGTCCTTGATGTTGAAGACCCCCGCGTGGCCGTCGCCGCGTGCGTATATCGGAAGACAGCCAAAGCACAGGACAGCTCCAACCCAAATCATCGCAGTGATGATCAGTCTTTTCAGTTTTTTCTCCGCATTTCTGAGGATTTTCGAGATATTTACAATGCTCCCGCCTCAAGGGTACAGAGAGGGGCGAGAATTCCAAACTAAGGCGTTCGCTGATAGCGCTTCAGCCCCGCATGAATGTGTTCACGCATTAAGGCTACCGCCAAATCCGCATCGTGTTTGCGAATCGCATCCAAGATCCCTCGATGTTCGTCGATTGCCAACTGTGGAGCTCCGGGTCCGCCGCCCAAAGCATGAAGCGCCTTTTGCAGTTGGCTGCGGATCAATGATAGCAAATCAAAGATGAGTTCATTGGAGGAAATCTTGGCGATGCACAAATGAAATGCGACATCCGCCGCCACGAATTGCTGAGCATCTCCGAGACACGCTTTCATTTTGGTGAGTGCAGCTTCAAGTTCCTCAGCCTGCTCCTCCGTAATGTGCTGGGCTGCGTCCGAAGCGGTTTCTGTTTCCAGGGCAAGCCTCACTTTCATGAGGTTCTCAACATTCCTTCTTTCCGTTGCGACCCTCCACTCCAGAACCTTTCCGATGAATTTGTCGAGATTCAATGCCAGAAATGTTCCTTCCCCTACGCGGGTCTCCAGCACACCCACAATGGTCAGGCAACGCAGCGCCTCTCGTAGTGATGACCTGCCAACTCCGAATCGGGTGCGGAGTTCCCGCTCCGATGGCAGTTTCTGACCCGGCATGAGGTCTCCCGTGGAAATCAGACCCATGATCTGGCCAGCAATCTCCTCGCTCAGGGAAGTTTTATCGATGGGTTTAAATTTCAGGCTATGTACTCGAGAATGGTCGTTGTTTGTCACTGAAAAGTCTCCTCATTGCGCCACGGTCGTGACTACTCCACGTCGCAGACGCTGTCCTCCGGAATCCCAGCGATGGACCGGGATTCGTTCCTGAACAAAGCCGAAAGAATGTACTAACTCCGGTCACATAAATGTACTAGATGAAATCCAAGAAATGTCTTGACAGCCAAGCAGCAAAATAGTATAAGGTGCTCCATAGTCTTTAGCAACTAGCCAGACATAATGCAGAGCAGCATAGCAACATATCAGACCACTTGAGATGGCGTTTCTCTGGATTGAAGCTGCCTCTTTTTGGAAGATGAGGACTTTGCGAATCTAGGACCGCCCTAACTTCCTTGGCTTGCTTAAGGTCCTGAGTCAATTCTGCGGTGTAAAAAGGAGTCAGATTCATGTCTCACTTCCCAGGATTGAAGTTGGCTGCTTTGTCCTTGCTGCTCGCCCTGTTTGCTGGAGTCGGTGTGCTCCTGGCGCAGAGCGATCGCGGAACGATCACCAGGACCGTCCTTGATTCGAGCGGGGCTGCCGTTCCCAACGCCAAAGTCACGGCCACGAAACGCCGCAACGGGAGTCAGCACTTCAGCGGTTACGGGAAGCGGTGGGAATTATACGATACCTCTCCTGCCCGTGGGAACCTACAGTGTGATGATGAAGCAATCTGGCTTTAAGACATTTGTCCAGCAGGGAATCACACTCAACGTCGGCCAGACCGCGGTCGTCGCCATCACTTTGCAGCTCGGCACCACCACGCAAACCGTAGAGGTTACAGCACAAGCGCCGCAATTACAATCAACCACCACGACTCTGAGCAACGCCGCAACCGGCGCCGAGGTGGGGGAACTTCCGCTGTTCGGGCAGGCGGAAATGCGCAATCCCGCTTTCTTTATGCAGTTAGACTCCACCACCTCAGGACGTGGAATTTCAAATACGAGCGTTGGGTAAGGAACTTTTTCGGATCGCGCGCTTTCGACTACTGTGGCGGGCAGCCAGTCCGCGTCCACAGAATTTGACATCGACGGTTCGCGCATGGTGATTTCGAACTGGTTTTCTTCGAACTATCAATACATCGATTTCCCTCAAGACGCAGTGCAGGAATTCACCCTTACCACCACCGCTCCACCCGCGCAGATTGGACGCACTGGCGGCGTGATGAGTTTCGAAATCAAGTCTGGAACCAATCGGTTTCACGGATCGGGTTTCGAGTATTTTCGCAATGACGGATTGGACGCAAACGGATTTTTCCTGAACGCCTCGGCTCCCGGCTGTAATTCCAGTGGCCAGCACGTTAGCAGCGGAGCGACCCAGGCTTGCCGCACCGGCCTGCAGCAGAAGGAATTTGGCGGGACCTTTGATGGGCCAATTCTGAAGAACAAGCTCTTTTTCTTCGGCTGGTACGACGGCTTTCGCCTGTTGCAAGCTGCCGCGTCGAACCTCATCACAGTTCCAGACGCGCAAATCCGCCAAGGCAACTTCGCAGCTTGGTTGGCCCCCACGGCCAACTGCCCGAACTGCGGAGTAATCTATGACCCCAACACGACGGCTGCCGATGGGAGCGGCAGCTACACTCGCACGGCTTTTACCGGGAATGTCATTCCCACAACTCGCTTTGACGCGGTCGCCAACAATATCCTTCGTATTTTCCCCCTCCCGTCAACAGCAGCCTGACCAACAACCACCTCGTGGGAGGAGATAACAGTACTTCGATCAACGAAGAGGGCATCAAACTCGATTATTCGATGAACGACCGCAGCAAGTTCTTTGCGGACTATGCAGAATCGCGCGCCGCCGCGGTGGTGGGGGCGGCAGCCCCCTATCCCCGCCGCTCGATGAAGCGGGTCCGGGTCTCACCCACATTCCGGAGTTCCGTTTGGGCTACGATTTGATTCTCGCTCCCAATCTTGTCAACCACATTCAGTATGGTTATAACCGGTACGTGTCAATTGGAGAGCTGTTGGATAGCATTTCGGGGGGATGGCCGGCCAAGATCGGATACAAAGGGGGCGGTTACGGCGAGTTTCCCATCCTCAATTTTGACAGCATCTATCCTCAATCGGGCGGCGGCGGCAACACCCCGGGCGGCAGCGCTGACAACGGCACCGTGATCGACGACACAGTGAGCTGGGTGAAAGGCAAACACGCGTTTAAGTTCGGGATGGAATTTCAGCACGGCGGCTACAATAATTTTGGCTATGGCCGGGCGAGCGGATATCTGGACTTTAGCTCTAACGAAACCGATTTACCCGATTCCGCTTCCGTGTATGGCTCTAACGCTTCCCCGGCCCTTGGTGGGCGATCTTTTGCCAGTTTCTTATTGGGGCAGGTGGATGCCGGCATAACGAACGTCTACAACGCCGAGGATTATGAGCGCTGGAGCTACTATGCCGGATTCGCTCAGGACGATTTCAAGCTTACTCGCAAGCTAACGCTGAACCTGGGAGTTCGCTACGATCTCTATCGTCCCCCCGTTATGGCGCACAACCAAATGTCTTGGATGAATCCCACCTTGCCGAACCCCGATGCGGGCAACATCAAAGGCGTTTACCAATTCGCCAGCGCCTCGGATCGGACGGAACTGAGTGCCTATTTAGATAGACCAGGGCTTGCTCAGACTGGCCGGTTTGAAAGAGTAGTTTTCCCATGTCCCGATCAGCTTGAGGCAAATCGGGCTTCTGCTGCAGCGCCTTTTGGAGGTAAACCCGAACCTTATCATAGTTGCGCTGATACAGGTAACAATCTGCCAGCTTCCAGGTGGCCATGTAGTTCTCGGAAGAGATCGCCAGTTCCTGCTTGAATTGTTCGATGGCATCGTCCCACCGCGCCTCCATCCAGTAGGACGACCCAAGAGAATAATGCAACCCCGGAAGGTAGGGATCCGGGCACTTCGCCAGCGCCTTCAGGTACTCCGCCGTGGCGTCCGGATAGTCCCTCCGCAGTTCATAGGAATCGCCCATGACTTGGTGATAGCGATAGGAATCCGGATCAGCCTGAGCCATTTTCTGATAGGATTTTTCCATTAGCTTGGTATAGATTCTTCCCAGGTTGTACAACACTTCGGTATTCTTGGGGAAAAGGTCGTCGGCCTTTTCCAGGATCCGCGCGGCATCTTCCTCGTGCCCCGTTTCTTGGTAGGCTACGCCTAAGTTGATATAAGCTCGAAGCTCCCGGGGATTGAAAGCGATAGCCTTCTTCAGGGGATCTATGGCCTTCTCATATTGATTGTGGCGCACGTAGGCCGTTCCCATAAAAAGGTCTGCGCCCGGCAAATTGGCTTTGCGCTTCAGCGCTTGTTGGAAGGCAGCAGTGGCTTCATCGTCTTGCTTCAAGACGTAAAGATCAAGACCGTAATTGACCCAAAACTCGGCAATGTCCGGTTCTTGTTTTAGGGCGGCCTTGTATTCGGCGGCGGCTTTTTGATAATCCCCTGCTTTCTCTGCTAGCTGCGCATCCTGGACGTCCTTTGCGACCTCGGTGTCAACAGCAGCTTGGGCACAAAGAAGAACGGGAAGAAGGAGAAAGGAAATTGCCAACAGCGCCCTTTGCGCGGCAGTTCTCATCATCGCCCCCGAGAGGCTTTGCCGCCCGCCCACACAGAAGAAAGGCTAGAATTGGCTCCTCGGCCAGGACTCGAACCTGGAACCCTTCGGTTAACAGCCGAATGCTCTACCATTGAGCTACCGAGGAGTGTTCGGACGCGGATGACATCGGCAGAGGCTAACTTTAGGTTTATAGCACAGACGGAAAAACCGCGTCAACGTGATATGCTCGCATCCGG
>JASHSC010000420.1 GCA_030036915.1 Terriglobia bacterium | reverse complement strand
GTCGGCGCTCACGTCCGTGGCACTTGGAAATCATGCGCAGAGTATGCGTTGCCCGATTTGGAACAAAAAACGCCCTCCCACCATCAATAATTCAATCCTCCCCGGAGACGGGGTTCTGGGATGTCTGAGGGGCAGTTAACCCGCATCACTCGAACGCGTTACGGCACCTCCAAAAGAAGTTGCTCCACGCTCGGCGTCATGATTCAGAAGGCCGTGAGAGCTGGGAACACGAATACCGCCCTTTGCGGATACCAAAGCGAAACGTCCTCTGTGGCCTTTGGCAGATCCCCTTCCTACAATCTTGTTTCAGGCCCGCGCTAAAGTGGTGAAGGCCCGTACACGATTGGCGGCGCTTGTCGTGGCATCGCATATGTCCTGCCACCTGCGAGCAACGCTTGCACCTTTTCTGCGGCTGCATCCTGCATGTGTGGTAGCACGTGAGAATAGACATCGAGTGTGAAGGCGACACTTGCATGCCCGAGTTGCTCGCTGATGATCTTCGGCGGCACGCCGGCGGCCAATGCCAGGGTAGCGGCGGTATGCCTCAAGTCGTAGAGGCGGATGTTCGGCAATCCAGCCTCTTTGAGTAGCGGCTTGAAGTAACGGCCCACAAACTTTGATTCTCGAATAGGACCGCTGCGCTTCGCGACAAAGACGAGATTGTGTGCAGGGCCATTGGTGGCTTGCGAGGCAGTGCTCTGTCTGTGCTTTAGGAGCAGGGTGATTACCCAAGCCTGAAGCTTGATTACGCGCCGGCTCCGCGGTCGCTTGGTGTCGGCAAACTGCCAGCCGCCCTTCTTCCACTCCAGAGTCCGGGACACACTGACCGTACCACGAACGAAATCGATATCGGCCCACGTGAGCGCGAGGTATTCGCTGGGTCTCATCCCCGTTGTCATGGCCAGTGCGAAAAGCGCCTCATAGGGGTGCCCCGTTATCGCACCCATGAAGGTCCTGGCCTGCTCGACGCTCAGGACTCCGACGTTGCATCGAGTGTGCCTCGGAAGATCCACCAACCCTGCAGGGTTTGCCAACAAGAGCTTCCAGCGGATCGCCTGTTTAAGCGCTGACCGCAATACTGCATGGGTATAGCGGATCGATCGCGCCGACAGCCCCCGGTCCATCAGCGCGCGATACAGACTCTGAACATCGAATGCCTGGACGGAAACGAGGGGTTTCATTCCCAGTTGAGGGCGAACGTGTCGACGGAGCAAGCCATCGTAATCCTTAAAGCTCTTGGCCCGCAGCCTCGGTTTGGCGCAGACTTCGAGCCAGCGGTCGAGATACTGATTGAGAGTCTGCCTGGAAGAATCGAGATCTCGTCCCAGATCGCGCTCACCGAGCATCCGGTTGAGGTGCGCTTGCGCATCGCGCAACCCGCCGTGGATGGTTTTGTTCAGATACTTCCGTTTCCTGGTCTCGCGGTCGTGTCCCGCATACACCCGCACCATCCAGGTGCGTGGGGCGCGTCCGATGATCTGCCCAATTTTGCGGGCCATAAACATACCTCCAGTTACGCGCGGCACACAAGTGGCACACGCTGCCGCGCTATGTGATTCAATTGTTGGGAGTTATGAAAGGGAAGGCTGATCCGGCATCAGGTTGTCGTACGACTTGACTGGCAGGGACGGAAGGGTTTAACGCTAAGTTTCGTTGATGCGGGAGGCTTGGCGGGGGCGGGGGAGCAAAAAAGCTAATTCATGCTCGACATGATAAGCTAATAATGGTACAAGACAATAAGCTGATAACGACACGCGAGCTCTCCGCCCTAAGCGTATTCTCTACCTGCGCGCGGACCCATTCAGAAAGTCATAGGCGATAGCAAGCGCGCACCTGCGAAGGATTGGCGCTCAGTTTGCCAGATGATTTGCGAACATTCTCAACGCAAGTTACGGTGATTCCGTGCGCTGATCGGATTCTGGCGAGCCACAGGGTAGAGTTGTGTCAAAAAAAGATTCTTTGTCGATAGATTAGGAATCCCTCTTCCTGCTAAATCTTGACTAGGGTGCGGGAGGAATGAGGGCCAATACGTTTGTCATAGGTGAGTCGCTATTTTGAGCATGCAGTTGAGTTTCACGACCACAGATCACGTGCCCCGAGCTAAGAGAATTTTCTGAAACCAATCTTATCGGGTGACATTTCGCATGAACCCGAAGCAATATCCCACGAAGCAAGGAGAAGCTGAATGCAGCTAAAAGATAAGGTGGCCATCGTAACCGGAGGGGGGGCAGGAGTTGGACAAGCTATCGCAATCCGATACGCGGAAGAAGGTGCCCGTGTGGTGGTGGCGGAGATTCTCTCCGCCAGAGGAAAGTCGACGGCTGACGCAATCCAAAAGGCTGGGGGAGAAGCGCTCTTTGTGCAGACGGATGTCTCTGCTGAGGAGCAGGTCAAAGAGATGGCTCAGGCAGCAATTCGAAAATTCGGCCACATCGACATCCTGGTCAACAATGCGGCTATTCTGCTGATCAATGAAGATACCCGAGCCCACGAACTGACCACCGATACCTGGGACCGCACGATTAACACCAATCTGCGAGGCTACTGGCTGTGTGCAAAATACACGATTCCATACATGCTGCAGAAGGGAGGCGGGTCAATAATATTTATTGCTTCCCGAACCGGAATGCGTGGGTTTGCTCGGATTGCCGCCTATAGCGCGAGCAAGGGAGGGGTATTCGCATTGATGCGGTCAATGGCTAGCGATTATGCGCGAGACGGAATCCGAGTCAATGCGATCGTCCCCGGTACCTTGGACACCCCGATGAATGCCGAGGAGTTTTCTGACCCCGAAGCACGCAACAAGTACATTCCGAGGATTCCTGCCGGTCGGCTCGGTGTAGCTACCGACATCGCAGGAATGGCCGTATTCCTGGCGAGCGAAGAGTCGAGCTTCTGCATCGGCGGAGTATACCTGGTAGACGGGGGCGCTGACCTTGGCTGACACCTTAGGAGAAGTTAAGACCATGCTGAACCTTTTCTGAGTGGTCGATGGGGAAATAAATAAGGGTCTTAACATGCGACGAATCCACCTTCATCTAATTCTAATATTACTTTCGCTGGTTCTCTTCAACGGCATGACGAGCGCACAAACGCCAGCGGCCTTTCGCGTTTTATTCGGCGTCAATGACGTAACCCCCACGCGCTGGGACGGCTCGTTGGATGTCCTAGAGGCCGGCCGGTACCGGCTGGAACCATGGCGGTTCGATGACATCGACAATATTGATGGGAACCAGTTCCACATGTCCACTCACCTTCCACGTTTCGCTGATCCGCCCAACAAGCCGCCTAATTGGAACCTTCCTGTGGCCAATGGGTTTATCATAGTAGCCTCCGAAGTACGAGAACGCAGCGAGTTTTCCTTTACCACCGCGCAGGGTAACTTTAATTTTCTTGCCTCCGAAGTCCGTTACGGGAAAGGAGTCTACAAGCTTGAGGGCCGTGTCTATATCGACCGCATGCCAGTGACGACGCGCTTAACGGAGACGCCCGAAGAAGAAGACTATCCTGCCCTTGCCTCCGCGGCGAACGGTGACGTTTGGCTGGCGTTTGTGCAATTTCATCACAGCCCCGACGCTGACAAGATCCGTGCCAATCCGCCGCGAATGCCTATGGACTTCAACATCTACGCAGAGCCAACGGGGGGCGACCAGGTATGGGCGAGGAAGTACTCGGGAGGAAACTGGGGCGGGAGCATTGCGGTCACTACACCTGGAAGGGATTGTTACAAGGCTGCCGTGGCGGTAGACGGCAGCGGAAAGGCATGGGTCGTCTGGTCGGAGAACCACGGTGGCAATTTCGATATTTTTGCCCGCACCGTAGACACCTCAAACTCCGGCACGCAAATTCGGATTTCGAGCGAGAGCGGTTCCGACATTGACCCCGTGGCGACGACCGACGCGGAGGGCAAGGTTTGGATTGCTTGGCAAGGCTGGCGGAAGGGCGTGGCGGCAATCTACATCGTGCATCAGGCTAGCAATGGTTTCTCGGCTCCCGTAAAAATATCGAATTCGAATCAGGACGAGTGGGACCCGGCGATTGCCGCGGACAAAACGGGACGCGTGGCCGTGGCGTGGGACTCTTATCGCAACGGTAATTACGACATCTATGAGCGCACATACGCTGGAAACTCCTGGGGCTCGGAGACTGCCATTGCCGCCACGCCCGCTTACGAGGCCTATCCATCCCTAGCGTTTGACGGCACCGGACGACTTTGGATCGCGTACGAGGAAGGTGGCCGCAACTGGGGTAAAGACTTCGGCGCTTATAGCACTGCGGGCATCCCCATTTACCAGGGCCGACTCATTCGACTACAAGGCCTGGAGCCGAACGGCAGCTTTGTTGATTTGGATGCTATGTTGGATTCCGCGTTAGTGGGTCCCCCGAGCCTGAGCGTCGACCATTTGGGTAAGCAGAGGGATTCCAGTTCCTTGGATCCCAATCCGGGATTGGCTTCACCTCGGCTCCCGAATTCCGATCTCTCAATTCCCAAGAATTGGCAGTTCGCACGAAACTCTCTGCCGCGACTAGCTGTGGATTCTTCGGGGCGCATTTGGCTGGCCTTTCGCACGCCCCATCCGATTTGGTCGAGTGAAATCGGAGGCGTCTGGAGGGAGTATATCGTGTCGTTTGGAGGCAAAGAATGGACGCGACCGATTTTACTGGATCACTCCGACAACATCTTGGACAACCGGCCGGCCTTGGCCACCCTCGCGGGTGGAAGGTTACTAATCGTGAATTCATCCGACGGGCGCAGCGACTGGAGTCCAGCAAGATTGGAGGCACCACTGCGTCAGAATCCGAATGCGCCGGCCGACCCCTACAATGATGACCTTTGGGCTACAGAAGTGGATTTAGGACCCGGCAGTCAGACGATCCCCGTAGTCGCAGCGCCGCCGAAGCTTAACCTTGAGAGCACGTTGGACCGCACGGAGGCCACTGCGATCCAGACCATTCATGATTATCGGGGTGGTCCTGAGAGAAATCTGCGAATCGTACGTGGCGAATTCCATCGTCATAGCGAAATCTCCTATGACGGCGACTATGACGGAAGCTTATTTGATCAATGGCGCTACATTCGGGATGCTGCGGCGCTGGATTGGGTGGGTTGCTGCGACCATGATAATGGCGATGGGCACGAATACCCCTGGTGGATCATTCAGAAGCTTACGGATGTCTTCTATGCGCCTGGCGCATTCGTACCTATGTTTTCCTACGAGCGGAGCGTGGGTTACCCGGATGGACATCGCAACGTGATCTTTGCCCAGCGCGGCATCCATGCTCTTCCCCGTCTGGATCCCTCCTGGCTGGGCTCGACTCTTGCAGAAAACCATCCCGAACACACTCCCGATACCTTAATGCTCTATGCTTATCTTAAGCAGTTCAACGGAATCGTGGGATCCCATACCAGTGCCACCTACATGGGGACAGACTGGCGGGACAACGATCCCGGCGTTGAGCCGGTTGTTGAGATCTACGATGGCCTCCGCCAAAGCTACGAAATGCCCGGAGGCCCTCGAAGCAATAGTCTCACCGATTCAATCGGCGGGTGGCGGCCACAGGGCTTCGTGAGCGTAGCGCTGAATAAAGGCTATCGGCTGGCCTTTGAAGCAAGCTCGGATCACGTGTCCACCCACCTCAGCTACGCGAATCTCTATGTCAAGGACCTCACGCGCCAGTCGATATTGGAGGCCCTCCAGGAGCGGCACGTTTACGCTGCGACCGATGAGATTCTTGCGGACGTGGAAAGTGGAACCCATATGATGGGAGACGAGTTTTCCACCACCGAACCTCCAACCCTCATGGTTAAGCTTCGCGGCACGTCGGCATTCTCAAAGGTTACGATTATCTGCAATGGAAAGATTGTGTACTCGAGTTCACCGGGCACCCAAGATGTCGAATTTTCCTGGCGGGACAACCAACCCAAGAAGGGCGGGACCAGCTACTATTATGTCCGCGGCGAACAGGATAACGGCGAGGTTGTCTGGGCTTCGCCAATGTGGATTAAGTACACCGGGAATTGAGAGCGGGGTTAAGTGGTTATTTGGACTTGAATTTCGTTCCAAAGCGTTGTCGAAAGGCGCGAGGCGTCATTCCAACCAATCCTCGAAATACTTCACCAAAGTAACTTTGACTGCAAAAACCCACATGCTGGCTGATTTCCGCAATGGAGGTATTCCCGCTCGACAAAATCGATTGAGCCTTGGCAATTCTGAAAGCGGTTAGATAAGCGCGAAAGGATTGGCCTGTAGTCAATTTGAAGAATCTCATAAAGTAGGACGTGCTCATGGCACAGGCTCGCGCGGCGTCGCGGACTTCAATGTGCTGCCCAAAGCGTTCATCGAGAAGTTGAAACAAAGGGAGTAGGCGGTCCACATCCCTCTGTTTGCGACCTATGACCTCCTGGGTTTCTAAGTAACTGCTGTAGTGCTTGACCAGGAGCATCAGTAACTCCTTGAGGTATGTCTTCGCCGCCAGACGGTTAAGAGCGGTCCGAGCCGGGAGTTCCTTGTGCACCTTGAGCATTAAAGGAAACATTTCCCGTGAATATCCTTTCCTTCCCGAGATGACATGCGGGAATTTCGGGCCTTGGCACAGAAACGAACTGAGGTAAATCTCCGCTTCGTCTTCGGCTGCTCCGCTTCTGATTACTTCCGGTTGGTAATTCAATGAAACTACTTTGGCCTTTACATTCGGCGCATACAAAAGTTGATGGTAGATGTGGGCACCAATCACGACCACGTCGCCTTTTATTAGGCGAAAGCGACGATCCCGTATCTGGATCTCCAGGCTGCCATTATAAATGTAGATGACTTCGAAGAACTCATGGCGATTCATTCGAACGAGACGGCGTCCGCCTGTTACGAATCTGACATCGACTGGGAATGCTGGATCGAAGGGATATACCCGGATGCCGTCAGGAGTAATGTTCGAACCGACGAACTGATAATCCTCCTGCCATGGCAATCGTTCTTGCTGCATGATCCCAATCCTCCGCCGACTACTTTACCATCCCACGCAGTTCCGCATGAGCGCATCGTTTAAGCCATTAGCTTCGAGAAGCTGTGACATTGGGTCTGTTTGAGAAGTCGATTTGTCCAGGCAGAATAGACCCGGCCAATGCTTAGGCAAGTCGGCCGTCTTCACGTGATTCACGGGTAGCCTTGTTACAAATAATTATGGGGCGCTTATAGACCCTTGCCGGGCCCAGTGGCAAAGTTGGCGCTGTTCGGCTTCGTCGGCTGGGTCAATCATCAACAAGGAGGGTCACATGATCAGCAAGGTGCGAACCAGTTTTCTGCTCTGCAGCGTTTTCCTGGTCTCATTTGCTGCATCGGCACAGGATCTCGCAACCCTCGTCGGCACGGTAACCGATTCGTCCGGTGCTCTTGTTCCGGGCGTCAGCATCACGGTTTCAAACCCCACCAAAGGATTTACGCGCACCGTCGCATCGAACTCAGCCGGAGATTATACTGTCGCACGCATCCCCATTGGCGATTATATCGTTACTGCAAAAGCCCCTGGATTTGAATCTCTCACGCGCAGCGGCATCACTCTCGATGCTGGTCAGACCCTCCGCGTGGATATGCAGCTTAAGGTCGGATCAACACAGCAGGAGGTTACGGTAGTGGGGGACCTGCCGAAGATCGACACTGAAACAGGAGCAATCTCCAGCGTCATCACAGGAACGCAGGTCAGCGAGTTGAATATACAAGAAAGAAACTTTATCAATTTAGCGTTATTGGTTCCTGGCGCTGCACCTGGCTACAACTGGGATTCTGTTGATCCCTCGGGTCAGACAGGAGACCAATACCTTCCCATCAATGGCATGCCTGGTAATATGAATGGCTGGGAGATTGATGGCGCCACGGATGTTGACCCGAGTTCGGGGAGTGACTCGCTTCAGGTTTTCCCCAGCCTCGACTCCATCGCGGAATTTCGAATCTCGACATCGAATTACGGCGCCGAGTTTGCCCGGGCCGGCGGCGGAATAGTTGAGGTGGTGACAAAATCCGGTACGAGTTCGTTCCATGGCACCGCGTTTGAATTCGTGCGAAACAGCGCACTCGATTCCAATGATTGGTTCCTGAATCAAACGATCAACCCCCCTGGTGGCAACGCCCCGAAACAACCCCTAAAGCATAACGACTTCGGGTTCACCTTCGGCGGTCCTTTCTATATCCCGGGCCACTACAACACCAGCAAGCAGAAAACGTTTTTCTTCGTTTCGGAAGAATGGCGCCGGGACCTGGTCGGTGAGGTCGTTAGCGCTTCTGTTCCCTCGCTCTTGGAGCGTGAGGGGAATTTCAGTCAATGTGACCCGAGTTCCAGCTCATACAATGCGGTCGTTGCATCAGGATGTAAACTCCCCACCAATTTGGCGACGGGGACAACTTATGCAGGCGACCAAGTACCGCTCAGTCCCATCGCCACGACGTTGCTCAATGCCTACGTGCCCTTACCCAATAACGGAATTAATGGTTTTACAGCCTCCCCCATTTCTCCGTTCTACTTCCGTGAGGACTCGGTCCGGGTCGACCAGAACATTACCTCCAAAATACGTCTATTCCTCCGCTATACCCAGGACATAGCCAGCCAGACACAAGTGCCCGGCAAGTTCTCAAACGAATACCCAACCGTCGAGACCTTTCAGCCATTTCCCGGCCGAAGTGTGGTCCTGAACCTCACCTATTCAATCCGGCCTAACCTGCTAAACGCAATGAGTCTGTCTTCTTCCTCAGACACCCAAGGGGTACTCAAACCGATCGTAGGAGTTGATTCTGTCTCGGGATCGATTCTCTATCCCTCCGGCTTGGATATTGGGAGCATGTTCCCGGCGTCTGCGTCAGGAATTACAGCGGCAGGCAAGGTTCTGCCTGCCATTAATGTGTCGGGTGGAGGTCCCGCATTCCACGAAGACCCCGGACGTCCACAGCTTTATTGGAATTCGGACCCAGCTCTTCGAGACGACGCTGTTTGGACGCGAGGGAAACACACCCTGAAGTTCGGAGGATACATTCGGTGGACCATACTCAATAATAGTGTTCCGTTGGGTGGGTATTACTCTGCAGGAACTCTCATCTTTAGGAATTCAGGCCCTTCCACCACCGGGAATGCTATGGCTGACATGGACTTGGGTACGATGTACGAGATGACCCAATCCGGCACGACCTCCAATGGCCAGCTTGTGGGAGGATACGCGGAGGGACATTACCGGATGTGGGACTATGAGCCCTACTTCCAGGATGACTGGAGGGTTACACACCGGCTTACGCTGAATCTCGGATTTCGCTACTACTACGTGACCCCATTTTACGATGTTACCAGTCCCACCGTATCATCGATCTTTGATCCTGGCCAATACAATCCTGCGAATCAGGCGCAGCTTAATTCCAGCGGCGATCTTGTACCTAGCACCGGCGATACTTGGCTAAACTACGGCAACGGACTCGATCAGTGTGGCACAGGTTCCATTCCGCGAGGCTGCATTCTCCTAACTCATGCAACACCATCCCCGCGCCTCGGTTTTGCCTGGGACCCAACCGGCTCCGGCAAGACGGCCATCCGAGGTGGCTACGCTCTCGTGTTTGACACCGGCAATTCCCATATGAATGCTTCCGGACGCAATGGAAACGTGCCGGTCATTGCCACCCTGGGTTCATTCTTTATCAATGACTGGGGTTATCCGAATGTGGCGCCACCGGGAACTCTGCCGGCAGCGTCCACGCATAGCCAACCGCTGAGCCAGGGGTTGCCGGAATTTGATCAGTATAGCCTGGGCATTGAGCACCAGTTTGCCGGAAATAACATGTTGAGCGTGAGTTATGTTGGGAACACGGGGCGCCATCTCATGCGGGAGCGTAATATCAACCAGGTCCTGGACGGTGAAACAACCCAGAATGTACCGGCCCTTGCTGGAACCACTGACTGTGATGCTTCCGGAAATTGCAATGTGCAAAGCGCCCTCATCAATTCGATAGACCCGCCGACCTTCTTTGCCCCCTTTCGCGGGTACAGTTCGATCGATCAGATGGAGGCTACAGGAAACTCGAACTACGATTCATTACAGGTCAATTCCCGCCACCCCATCGGGCACGGCATGACCTTCCAAACCGTCTATACGTGGTCACACGAATTAGATGACACGATCGGGGCTGGTGGGGATAATGGCGGCACTTCCATTGATGATTATCACCTTAGCCGTTGGTATGGAACCTCTGCAGACAACCAAGCACAGGTCTTTGTGATGAATTACGTTTACAAGATGCCCTTCTTTGCCCATGCCTCTAACAACTTGGTGCGCGGTGCGCTGGGTGGATGGCAATTTGGTGGTATCACAACCTTTGAGACGGGGCCACCGCTCAGCGTTTCCTGCGGACTTGCGGGTTTGTCAAGCGGTGTGGGTGGAGGGGTGGATTGCAATTCCCTGGGCAAAATTCAAGTGCAAAAAGGCACGATTGACGATCCGCAGTACGGCCCCATCGCGGGCTGGTTCAACCCTGCCACGATCGGCCAGATCACGGTTCCGCAATTGTCGGCCAATAACCAGGCCGGTATGTTTGGTTATATGGGGAAGGATGCCATGAGAGGTCCGGGCCGCAACAATTGGGACCTGAGTCTTATTAAGAACCTCGATGTTCCCTGGTTTAACGGTGAACACTCGACGCTTCAAATCCGCTGGGAAACCTTTAACTCCTTCAATCATCCCCAGTGGAATGGTGTGAATCTGTTTTGCAGCAGTACAACGCCTGCTGGCCAGCCCTGCAATGGCGCAAATAACGTTGGCAACGGTGAGGTGAACAGCGATTGGGGTCCTCGAACCATGCAATTAGGAATGAGATTGGTGTTCTAGGGGAACATTTCCCGCGAAAAGCTCTCAACGTGGGGAACACAGAGAAGGTTGGCAGGGCTCTTCTCTTGGGATCCCTTTGCCTTCTCCAGCAATTCCACATAAGTTTTGATTCTTCGTAGAGGTAACTCGTAGCTGCCTGTACCATAATTCCAGCTACTGGTGGGTTAGAACTCCGTGAGGACACGCTTGGGGCTTTTGCCCGCGTGTTTGTGAGCTTTCAGGTCGATCCATGAAAGTCACGGAAATAAAGCTCTACCGGTCCGAGCCCGCGATGCTGGCGAGCGGCCAAGGTACGCTCAGAGATAGGATTGCCCGAAAAAATCAGTGAGATTTTAGATTGAAAGTACCGGGCCCCTTTTGCTAGCTTGACTTTTGGGTTTAGCGAAAGTGTCGTGAATGAGGGGGTTTACCCCTCAGCAGACTTAAAAGCAGCGCACATCATCTCGACCATTCAGGAACAAGACTAAGTGACGATGGATTTTTCTAAGGCTCGGGCGCTGGCTTGCGCGAAGGAATGAAGAAGATTGCGTTAACGTGCGCGATACTCGCGTTAATTGGTTTCGTCGCAATATGCGAATGGCGGAGCGCGCGGCCAGAACCGCGGGGCACGATTCTCTCGGTTTGGAGTCACGAAGCGGACGAGCCCGCAAAGGTCGAGGTGCGCGAGGAGGTAGCGCGGGATTTTGAACGCACCCACCCCGGGGTTCACGTGAAGATCACGTGGTATGACGAGGATGGCCTCATCGTTTCGCTGAAGACTTCACTGCCCGTCGATCAGGGCCCGGATGTTTTTTACATCGAGACATACTGGAGCGACTTAATCGCGGATGGCTACGTCCTTCCTCTCGACGATTTAATTGATTGGAACAATATTTATCCCTGGGCTCGATACTTCTGGGTCCGCGACGGAAAGACGTGGGCGGTTCCGCAAGAGGTTTATACCGAAGAACTTTATTACAATAAGGACCTGCTGTCGAAGCTTGGCTTTGCATTGCCGCCGAGCGGCCAATTCACGCAACAGCAGTTTCTCGATCTAGTTAAGAAAGCGAGAGCTGCTGGAATCACACCGATTGCCCAGGGAGTGGGCGACCGCAACTTTCCCGGGGCGTACATTCTGTCGCAGGCTTTACTCCACAACCTGGGAGTTGACGACTACGCGAGGCTATTCCACGGCAAATTGTCATTTGAAGACCCTCGCGTTGTGGCGGTGTTCAATTGGGTGAAGAAGCTCGTTGATGCAGGTGCATATCCGAAGAATTTCATGACGCTCAAACTTGCTGAATCTCACTTTTACTTTTACCAGAAGCCAGGGGCGGTGATGCTACCGATGGGGAGTTGGTATACGGGTCGCGCCTTCGTGCCGGTTGACGATGGCGGCCAGCCCGAAAACTTTCCGCTCGGCATCATGCTGTTTCCCGCCATGGATAATGGCGCATGCAACGAGTGCAAGATTCGTGCGATCGGTTCCAGTTTTGCTGTCAATGCCGCAAGTCCTCACCGCCGACTCGCTGCGGAATTCTTAAACTCAATGTCGCAGCCAGGGGTCGGCAAACTGTGGATCGAAACAGTTCATTTACAGACGGCGGTGAAAACGGGAGGGAACTCTCCCGGCGGAAAATACACAGGCTATTATCAGGAGCTCATGGCGCGTCAACAGGGCGCGAAATACTTTGACATGGACCCCACCGACTTCCTGGAAGGCGCGTGCCTTGATAGCTACTCGCAGGTCGTGAACTCAGCATTTCCTGCTGGCTTGCTTTCGGTCGAGCAGGCGATCCGCTTGATGAACCAAAACTGTTATAAGGGCAAGGGCTAATTGATGCGTCTTCTGAATTGGGATGAAAAGAATGAGCGTTTTGCCGGTGCTCCTGAACCCTCCGCCTGGAAGCCCATCGTCCTGTTTATTGCGCCGGCGTTGATCATTTATGCTGGTTTCATCGTCTTCCCAGTCGTCAAAACCGTCTACAACAGCGTATTCGTGATGAAGCCCCCGAACGCCATGGAATTTGTCGGATTGGGAAACTATCGGGCGCTCCTAAGTCACGATGACGTGTTTTGGAAGTCCATGAAGAACACCGCGATATTCTCGGTCTTTGGCACGATCTTCGATGTCACTGCCGGACTGATTCTGGCACTCTGCTTATTTGCCAAGGTTCCTTGTGCACGGTTATGGAGAACAGTGTGGTTCTCTCCGGTATTAATCTCATATGTGGTCGTTGGCATTATCTGGGTTTGGATTTACGACAACGACTGGGGAGCAATAAACACAGTGCTTCGATGGATCGGCCTGGGGCAATTGGCGCACCCATGGTTAGGCGACCCTAACACTGCGCTATGGGCAGTGCTCGCGACCCAAACTTGGAAATGGGCCGGCTTTAATATGATCGTTTTTCTAGCGGCGCTGTATGCGCTGCCGGCGGATATCCTGGGCGCGGCCGAGCTCGACCATTGCGGTTGGTTGGCAAAGGTCATTTACGTCATCCTCCCCATGTTGCGCCCGACGACGGTAAGCCTGGTCGTGCTTTCATTCGTTGGCAAGATGATGGTTTTCGACATTGTGTGGGTCATGACCCGTGGCGGCCCGCTCTGGTCCACTGAAACCGTATCGACTTATGTCTATCAGCGGGCTTTCGATTGGAGCACATTTGATCTCGGCTATCCCTCCGCGATCGCGGTGCTCTGGTTCATCCTGATCCTGGTGTTTGTGGCGCTTCTTACCACGCTATTTCGAGAGAGGGAGAAGCTCGAATATTAAGGGCAGGCCGTAAATGCCAAGCGGCATCGTTTACATCAAGAAAATACCACTGCTGGTCTTTGTACTCGTTTGCACGGTGGTTACGGGCGGGCCCTTTCTGTGGGTTGCTTCCCTGTCATTGCGTACCACCCCGGAGATTTTCAGTCACCCCTACGGATTCCCCTTTCATCCTCACCTCAATAAATTCGTCAGTGCATGGACTCATTCAAACTATGGTCAATATTTCTGCAACAGCACAGTCGTGGTGGTGACGGCGGTTCTAATCGTAACTTTACTGGGAGCTTTAGCATCCTACGGCTTCGCAAGGTACCCCTTCCGAGGAAATCGTGCTCTGCGCTTTCTGATCCTTTCAGGGCTGATGCTGCCTCCGCAAATGTTGATCCTTGCTCTTTTTCAAATCATGTTCAGCCTTGGACTCTATAACTCACTGACGGGACTGGTGATTGTCTACGTTGCGACGCAACTCCCGATGACGATTTATCTCCTCGAGGGGTTCTTCGCTCACATTCCGCAAGACCTCTTTGATGCGGCAAAACTGGATGGTTACGGAGACTTCGAAATATTTTGGAAGATCGCTCTTCCTATTGGAGTACCCGCAGTTTTCACGGCCGGCCTTTTGAATTTCATTTTATTGTGGAACGAATTTTTGTATGCCGTGGTCCTTCTTACCGACAATAGCAAGCGCACTCTGCCCATCGGAATAATGTTCTTCATGGGCGGGCACGAGATAGATGTGGGCATGTTGGCGACGGGCGCGATGATCACGATTCTTCCCGTCCTTCTCCTTTACAGCTGTTTCTCAGATGCGATGATCAAAGGCATGACAGCGGGAGCGGTCCGGTGAAAAAGTTCGATTCTCGAGGCGGGAACACCTCCAATGGCATTGGTTACGGTCAATCGGCTCTGCAAAGAGTATTCGGGACACGTCGGGCTAGCGGTTAACAACGTGAGCTTCACAGTGACCGACGGGGAATTCATGGTATTGCTGGGTCCGTCAGGTTGCGGAAAGACCTCTGTATTACGCATGATTGCGGGTCTGGAGCGGATCACTTCAGGCGACCTCTTGCTGAATGGGCGACGCATCAACGACGTTCCCGCCAAGGACCGCGACATGGCGATGGTGTTTCAGTCCTATGCCCTCTATCCCCACATGGACGTTTATTCGAACCTGGCTTTTGGTCTTCGACGGCGGGGAATCCCTAAGGATGAAATCGACCGTCGCGTGATGACGGCAGCCGGAAAGCTTGCCATCGCTCCTTACCTGACGCGCAGACCTGCTGCCCTCTCCGGCGGCCAGCGGCAACGCGTCGCTCTGGGCCGCGCCATCGTCAGAGAGCCCCAGGTATTCTTGTTTGATGAGCCGTTGTCGAATCTGGATGCCGTCGTCCGCTTAACGACACGGAACGAGATCATCAAGCAACAGAAAGAATTGGGTACAACCACCATCTATGTGACGCACGATCAAGTTGAGGCGATGACCATGGGCCATCGGATTTGCATCATGAACCAAGGCGAGGTGGTGCAAATCGGCCATCCGCTCGATGTGTATCGGAACCCCACCGACGTTTTTGTAGCCCGTTTCCTGGGAAATCCGCGGATGAACCTCTTTAAGGCTCACGTGACGCACGAAAGTGGAGACTTGGTCCTGCATTTCGCCGGCAATAACCTGAAACTGCCCCCGCAAGATCAACCTGGGCTCGACAAGTACACAGGGTGTCCGGTGCTTGCCGGTGTTCGGCCCGAGGATTTTTACGAAATTGAACCTGCTGCGCTTCAGGGGCGATTGGCGCGATTGCCCGCGGAAGTGATTGCGGTCGAACTGCTGGGCGCTGAGGCCTTGTTGCGGCTCGTTCTGCCGAACTCAGAAGAAGAAGCTGTTGCCCGGGTGGGACGAGATACCAAACTGCGGACGGGCGACACAGTGATGATCGGAGTGGATATTTCGGCCCTGCACCTTTTCGATTCCTCAACCAACAAGGCGATCCCATGTTTCAACAGATCGTAATGGCGGCCCGCCACAAAGGTCCGAGGCGCAACGCCAGCAAACGCGCGGCGCTGACACGCAAAAGGAGAATTGCATGAAACCACAATTTCTGCGGTGCGATGCCCGATGCTTCCAATCCCTGAAAAATGAGGCGTGGGGCAGGGCATCGGCTGGATTCGGCCATGCGTTGAGGACCCTTATTGTCTCCATCCTTGGTCTGGCATGTGCCTACGGTGGCCAAACCGGTGAAGCACTTACTCCGCTGCGGGCCGCAATTGCCACCGGACCGCTGCGCGTAGATCGGGCTAATCCCCGCTATTTTACCGACGGGACCGGCAAGGCCGTTTATCTAGCAGGCTCACATACGTGGTCGAACTTCATGGACCGTGGGTCCTTGCATCCGCCTCAAGTGCTGTTTCCCTATGCTGCGTATATCCAATGGATGGTGGATCACAACTTCAATTTCATGCGGCTTTGGACCGCTGAACTCCCGAATGCCGGCACCGTTGCGAGCCGGTACGTGGGCCTGCCCTGGAAGTGGCAACGTACCGGTTCAGGCAAAGCCAATGATGGGGGCTTGAAGTTTGACCTTACCCAATTCGACGAGCGCTACTTTGATCGAATGCGGGAACGAACCATCCTTGCAGGCAAGAATGGGATCTATGTCGCCGTGATGCTCTTCAATGGATATCAATGGCAGTTTGACACCAATCCGAACGATGGCAATCCCTTTGTCATCGCCAATAACGTAAATAATATCGATTGTCCAGAGACATGCCCGACAAATCTAGCACTGATGCCGGATGAAGTATGGGAGATCGAAGCAGCCTATATTCGGAAGGTCGTGGATACCGTAAACGATCTAGACAATGTGCTTTATGAAGTATCGAATGAATCTGGGTCACCTTATTCCGATCGTTGGGAAGAACGCGTGATCAATTATGTTAAGAAGTACGAGTCTGCCAAACCCAAACAACATCCCGTGGGAATGACCTTCCAGTGGAGGGGCGGATCGGATTTGACCCTTTACAAGAGTCCCGCCGACTGGATATCACCTGCAGGTAACGTACCTCCTTCCGACGGCACGAAGGTGATCATCAACGACACGGATCACGCCTATGGCTACGTTGAGCTGAGACACAACGGCCCGACTGGCCAGCGTGCTTGGGTCTGGGAGAATTTTACTGCCGGGAACAACGTCGCATTCATGGACCCATACCTGACAAGATGGCCGAAACGGAATTCTCCGGAAGGGTCAACAATCGACCCGGAGATCGGCTTAAAGCCCGATCCATATTGGGATGTAATTCGCCAAGCGATGGGGAGTGCTTTGACGTACGCTAATCGAATGAATTTGGAGGCGATGACGCCGCAAGGCTCCCTTTCTAGCACAAGTTATTGTCTGGCAAATGAGGGTAAGGAGTATTTGGCGTACCAGCCTCTGT
>JASHSC010000419.1 GCA_030036915.1 Terriglobia bacterium | reverse complement strand
GAAATCGCCGCGGACATCGTGCTCGGCAAGATTGATGCCGTGGAGATTTGGCCACAGGACGATCCCAAGGTCCACCCGAAGGTCATCGAGGAGTTTGATAGTCTGCGTTATCTTGATTGGTATCATTACCTAAATTGTGGTTATCGCCTTCCCGCCGTGGCGGGGACGGACAAAATGGGCGCGTACATGCCGGCGGGGACCAATCGCGTTTACGCCTACCTGGGGCAGGATGAGTTCACTTTCCCCAACTTCGCCAAGGCGGTGAAGGCTGGAAACACCTTCGCCACATCCGGGCCGCTCCTGATGCTCAGCGCCGATGGGCACGCGCCCGGAGCACAGATCACGCTGGGAGCGGGCGGCGGAACAATTGAGGTGGTTGTGGACGCGCAATGCTTTGTGCCGATTCATCGCCTGGAAGTGATTTTCAACGGAAAAGTTGTGGCTTCGCGCGAGGAGCCGGAGGGCGCGCGATCGATGCATCTCGCCGAGAAAGTTCAGGTGCAGGGGCCGGGATGGCTCGCGGCGCGCTGCTCATCGCAATCCGGCCCCACCACGAATTGGTATTTCAAAATTGCCGCCCACACCTCGCCCGTATACGTCAATGTGCCGGGAAGGGATTTGTTTTCGCCCGAAGCCGCGGCGTATTTCCTGAAGCTCATCGACGGCTGCCAGTTGTACGTTGAAACCCTCGGCCCGCGTGCCGACGATGGGACGTATGCGCGAATCCGCAAAGTCTATACCGACGCCCGCGAGGCGCTGCATCAGCGCATGCACCAGCATGGGGTGCCGCATTAGCGCTGTGGCAGCCACGGTCAAAGCCTTTTTGACCGCGGGCCTTGGGGCCAGATCTGAGGAAGAACCCACGGTCACAACAGCAGTGACCGTGGCTACCCGGTACGGATTTAATGGCTGGCGGTCACTCGCCAAATCAAATTCCCTCCATCATCGGAAACCAGCAACGAGCCATCGGACGCGACGGTTACTCCGACGGGCCGACCGTAAACCTCCTTTTCGCGAGGATCGGGCGAGAATCCTGTGAGGAAGGGAACCGGCTCGCCGGAGGGAACCCCATTGGCAAAGGGAACGAAGACGACTTGATATCCAACCCTGAGGCGGCGATTCCACGAACCGTGCTCGGCAATGAATGCGCCGTGGCGGTATTGCGGCGGGAACGGATCGGCTTCGTAAAAAACAAACTGCAGGGGAGCAACGTGCGCTCCCAGCAGCAGATCGGGGACGATGGCCTTCGCTACCAGATCGGGCCGGGGCGCGACGCGATTATCCACATGCCGGCCAAGGTAGCTGTACGGCCAGCCGTAGAAGTCACCATCAATGACGTGGGTAAAATAATCGGCGGGGACATCATCGCCGATGTCGTCGCGCTCATTGACCGCCGCCCATAACTGGCCGGACTGAGGATTGACGCTGATGCCCACCGCGTTACGCAATCCACAGGCATAAATCCGCTGGTTCTTCCCGTCCGGGTCGACCACCAGAATGGCGGCGCGGCGGGGATCCGACTCAATGCCCACGTTCGATTCCGAGCCAATGGAAACATACAACTTCGTGCCGTCGCCGCTGAAGGCAAGGGAGCGCGTCCAATGCTGATGGTAGCCAAGGCCGGGGAGATCAATGATGTGCTGCGCATCGCCGAGACGCTTCGAGGTTTTCGGGTCAAAGGCGAAGCGCACCACCTGATTCGTTTCCGCGACGTAAACGAAATTTTCGAGGAAGGCGATTCCAAACGGCAGGTTGAGATGATCGGCAAAGACCTCCCGCGACAGGGCTGTGCCCGGCGCGCCGGCGCTTCGCAAAACCACAACGCTTCCGGCGGCGGAGTCGGCCACGAAAATATCACCATCGGGCGCCGTGGCCAGCCAGCGCGGCATCTGGAATCCTCGCGCGAAGACGGACACTTTGAATCCCGCCGGAACCCGCGGCAGGAAGCCGGGCGGCGCTTCGACGACCACAGGAGGATTGCCCACGCGCAGCACTCTGGCCAGAATGAGCGCGCGCCAGCCGCGAACGTTGAAGAGGGAAATCGCGGCCAGAGCGGCAATGCCCGCGGCCGCGACGCTCAAAACCAATCGCCCAAAGGATGAATTTGCCATTTCGCGGCTCTGCGTCACGTTTGGTGCGCCTTTTCCGTTCGCCGCCGGGATGCGATTTTGAATCGGCCCGACGGGCGGAGAAGGCAATCATATATACTACCGTGGAGTTGGAAGGGAGCGATGAATAAGAGAGTTTAGGTAGTGGTACGCTTTGAAATATACGTAGGGGCAGACCTCCTGCCTACCCACTGCCATGGAGATGCAATGGCCAGGGCACCCACGAAGGGTGCCCCTATAGCCCGACTCTCATAGAGCGCCGCTACAACTTCCAAAATGAACTGCCAGGAGTTTGAAGCAACATGAAAAGAATCTTGCCGTGCGTGGCCGCATTTGCCCTGCTGATTCCCTCTTTCGCGCACGCCTCCATGCTTCGAATCGCGGTGGTGGATGAGTCGGGCCAGCCCATTTGGGGGCGGCTGGAGGTGTTGGGCCCGGGCGGGAAGATGTATCAGCCCCTGGGCGCACTGCGGGACCTAAAGGCGGGATTGCACGGTGTGCAGCCGGAATATCTGGGCAGCTTCATTATCCATGGGGATTGCCGAATGGAGGTTCCCGCCGGTCAATATCGCGTGGTGGGAGAGCACGGAACAGAATATCAGCGGGTAGAAAAATCCGTGGCCATTGAGGCCGATGGGGAAGCGAGCGTGACCTTGGAGTTGCGCCCGTGGATTCGCATGGCCAAGCTGGGCTGGTGGAGCGGAGATTTGCACGTTCATCGCACGCCCGCCGACACGCAAGAGGCCGTGCAGGCGGAGGATCTGAATTTCTGTCCGGTGATCACCTCATGGCCGCACCGAAAAAGTTATGAAGTTGAAACGGGCGATATTTGGCGGTCTGAGGCTGATTCCACGATTGGAATCGACGCCCGCCACTGGGTAACTCTGCGAAACGCTGAAGACGAACGCGGGGGTGGAGCCTGGCTGATGCTTCAGCTCAATTCGCCGCTCGAGAATTTTGAAGGATCGGCGGATTGGTGGCCGCCGGCGCTCAACTTCATTCGCCAGGCGCGCAGCCAGCGGGTTTCGCAAGCGGTTTTGCCCTGGGTGGATGCGGAAAAGCCTTTTTGGTGGGAAGTGCCGGTGGTGATGGCAATTGAGCCCGCGGATTCGATGGAAATTTTGTGCAATCAATTGACCGAATATGGAATTGAGGCGAGCGAGGCGTGGGGGCGTCCGCGCGAACACAGTTTTGCCGGGCGCGAGGGCTGGCTGAATTACATCCTGAGCCTCTACTATCATTACCTGAACCTGGGATTCCATCTTCCAGCCTCGGCCGGGACGGCGAGCGGCGTGCTGCCCAATCCTATCGGCTTCAACCGCGTCTATGTGAAATTTTCCGGGCCATTTTCGGAGGGAAAATGGTTCAGGGCGCTTCGCGAAGGCCCCAGCTTTGTCACCAACGGTCCCATGCTTTTCTTCCAGGTGAAGCCGCAGGGAGAGATGATGAAGGCGAGCGTGGAGGCCCATTCGCCCCAGCCTCTGGACCGCATTGAAATTGTGGCGAATGGTGAAGTCATCGATTGGCGTCCAATCCCGCCGGGAACCAATGATTTCCAGGCCGAATTCACCGTTGATCCGCAAAAGTATTCCTGGATTGCAGCCCGGTGCTTCCTGCGCGAGGGTGATACGCTCCGCCTCGCACACACCAGTCCCGTCTATTTGCCGGGCCATCACGATTGCAGGTCTGATGCGAAATATTATGTTGATTGGATGAATAATCTCATCCAGCAAATCAAGGAAAACCCCAAGCGTTTCCCATCCGCCCTGGAGCAATCGAAGGAACTGGATACCTACGCGCAGGCACTGGCTTTCTACCAGCAAAGATTTGAGCAGGGTTGCGCGGCGAATTGAAGGCCATCTACTCAGGAGGTGAGGTGGACGGCAACGCGCTTCCGGGTAGCGCCTTGCGGCTCATCCTGGCGAACCACGCGCGCAGGGACTGCAATGTCCACGCCGTCGGGATGGTACGGCATGACGATCTTCACGGTTCCGCCCACTTCATATGTTTGATCGGTGGCGAAGTACACCCCGGTGCGAGACACATTGATGGTTTCGCCGACATCAAAAACCATCGTACCGTATTTATGACGAATGGTTTTGATGGGCATACGAATTGGCGCGCGCCCCTTCAATCTTTGTTCTGTGAAAGATTGTCCCGTTTTATGCCCGATGGAATGCGAGGGGGTGGATTCCATGCGATGCGCAGGCTCCTCGTGGGTTTTTTCTATTGAAAAGATCCACGAGGTGGTGGCACGGCAGGAATCGCAATGGCGCGCAATCGCGAAACCCTCGCCAAGGCATTCGGCCTCCACTTCCGGCAGAGGCGTGGAGATTTTCTGGTGGCAGCGGAGGCATTCGAGTAAAGCGACGGGTGGACCCAGGGGCGGCTCCATTCCCATTGGGAAGGAGGCCGGCTCCCAAATCTCACCTTCCGGGTCGAGGAGTTCGAGACCCACGGCGTAAGGACCTCCGCCCGAGCGCGTGTTAATCCACGCCACGCGGTAGGTTCCCCCAATCTGCGTCCGCATATTGGTAATGTGCAGTTCGGCGTCCGGATCAACCTTCTCGTGAAGACGAATGACGATGAATTCAGGCGTCAAGCGAGTTGTTGAGGCAAGTTCATCAAAAAAGCGTTGCTCATGCGACATTCCCCGCACTCGAACCGCCAGCCTGACTTCAGGGGATCCGGCTATGGTGTGGGCGCGTTTCATAATCCTCCGCTTCCGGGAAGCCCAGGTAAGAGGGCGACTCCTTCGAAGATAAGAATTTTAGAAATCACGTCGGCCGTTGTCGATTCAATCAACGGACCGATTCTACCATCGGCCGCAAGGGTTTAATACATTATTTAGGTAGTACTTCTGTACTAACTGAACTTTTATCACTCGGGTGGAGGACCTGCCCGACTCTTGCTTACCACAAGCCGGGAGGAAAAAGCATCAAAAAAACAGGCCGTTTTTCACAATTTGGGTAGTTCAGGCGACAGGAATTCGCTTATCAGTCTGCGGATAAAGGGTTAACCAGAACCGTGATTTTGATAATTATTAACAATATTTTGACCATGATTCGGAAGAGTTCGACCGATTGCCGGTCCCTGACGCCCAGGGGGAAGAATCGAAAGTGGCCTTTTCCTTGGGTTTTTCGCGTCGATTTGAAGTGCCGCAGGACTGAGAGCGAACAGAGGGCGCTGGTGAAGTCAGGAATTCCGATTATTTTTCACAAATTTTTCTTGACAAGCCGTTTCGAATCGGATAAAAGTCCGATGTCTCGAAGTGAAAGCATGAATCGGAAAGTCTGAAGCACCACTGCGATTGCGCTTCCAATTTCTGCGTCGGGAATATCATGAGGCGACAGGCGGCCTCTACCGTTGAGGTGCGATTCGTTTCATCAGCTCGTTGGAGTCTGCCTTCGAGCCGATGGCCATGTTCGCAGCCTGTGCTGAGATTTGAATGAGATGGCCGATGTTCGCCCATTCACGCAAAAGTTGGCTTGCCATGCAACCCATTCCCGCGAAGCAAGTAGTGAGCCCGGATCTCGGCCCGTCCCCCCGCCGGCTTCTATCCCCTCCAGGATTTTGTTCCAGGAAACGCGGCCTAGGACCGAGGCGGTGCAAGATTTCGCCCCGATTTCATCTGGATGTAACGAGAGGTTGTTAACAATTAACAATCGAATCAATGAACGTCCCGCATTTGCGCTTGGCCCGGTTGAAAGTCTGCATGGAGGAATTTCAGTATGACGAAATGGAAGCAGGGAATTTTGCGAATCGGAGGGCAGAGCCTTCTGGTGGGACTGCTCTTTGCGGCCACGGCAGCGGCGCAAACCGTCTCAGGTTCGATTAACGGACTTGTTAAGGACACCTCCGGCGCGGTTGTTCCGGGCGTCAAGGTGACGGTCACGGACAAGGCTACAAACGTGAGCGTGAGCACGCAGACCAACGGCGCCGGCGCATACCAGACGCCGTTTCTAAACTCCGACACCTATCGCGTCACCTTTTCCAAAGAGGGATTCAAGACGGAAGTGGAGGACGATATTCTGGTGACCTTGAATCAGGCGGTGCGGGTGGACGCGACGCTGACGGTGGGCAGCACCACCCAGGAGGTGCAGGTCACGGCAGAGGCTCCCCTGATCAATCATGATTCCGGCGTGATCGGCTCATCGGTCTCAAACGCCGACTTGATCAAATACCCGGAGAATATCGGCTCGCACGGCCCCAATGAACTGACGCTTGCCAAGATTTTCCCCGCCATGTCCGGGTCGAGCCCGAGCTACAGCAACACCAACAATCTGAGTATTGCAGGCGGCCGCGCTGATTCCACTCCCATCATCGAAGACGGCCTGCCCAGCAATATGGGCGTGGACAACACCTACGGTTTCGTCCCCACGCCCGATTCGACGGCGGAATTCCAGGTGCTGCTCACGCCTTATTCGGCGCAATACGGGCAAACGGGCGGCGGCGCCATATTGACCACCACGCGCAGTGGGACCAACAATCTTCACGCTGCGCTTTTTGAGGTCCACAATGACCAGGACCTGAACGCGCTCGACTTCTTCACCAACGCCGTGGCGGGCCCCACTCCTGTGCGGCCGGAGACTATCTACAACTATTTTGGCGGAAATGTGGGGGGGCCGGTTTATGTCCCCCACATTTGGAATGGCCTTACACGGCACACCTACTTCTTCTCCGATGTCGAGGAGACGCTGGAACTGAAACCCAGCGCGCTCTACACCACCGTGCCGACGGCTATGGAGAAGCAGGGGAATTTTTCCGGCCTTTCGCCGACCAACACCACGACTCCGATCATTTATAATCCGGCCACCACGGTGGTCACGGGCAGCACCGTGACGCGCACGGCCTACCCCGGCAACATCATAACCACGCCGGAGGATCCGGTGGCCGCCAACATTCTGTCTTACTATCCCAGCCCGAACTGCACCCTCGGCAATACGGACAACTACTGCGTTTATCCGGTTGCTTATCACTCCTACCTGTTCAGCAACGATCGCGTGGATCAGGACATCGGCAACAACAACCGCCTGTGGTTCCGCTATTCCCGGGACGGTCCGTGGACGGCCCAGACGCAGTACATTAACAACGCTGCCAACCCCAGCTCCACCAACGGCTGGCGCGACTACCACGAGGAGGCGTCGTGGGTTCATATCTTCTCCCCGCGCGTCACCAATGAATTGCACGCCGGGCAGGTGGAGGAGGATAACTTCACTCTCGCCAACGCCCAGGACGTCGCCAGTTTGGGCTTGGCCAACGTTCCGCCCACTGCCTTCCCGAGTGTGGTGGTGACGGGGCTTTACTCCATCGGAAATCAATCCCCTTCGTCCAGCCTTGACCGCTTCCAGATCGTCAACGACGCAGTGGAATGGGAAAGAGGAAAGCACGACATCCACTTCGGCGGTGAGAACATTCACTACATGTTCAACTCCTACAGCCCGGGATTGCTGTCGGGCTCGTACAGTTTCACCGGAACCTTCACTTCCACCACGATCAATAGCAAAGGGAGCGGGGGTATGGGCGCCGCGGACTTGTATCTAGGCGACGTCGCCACCTCTTCACTCAGCACCAACAACTATGAATTCCGCTACCGGCTGGAATATGGAGCGCTGTACGTTCAGGACGATTACAAAATCACTCCCAAGCTCACACTCAACTACGGTCTGCGCTGGGAATTTGACGGCCCCACCACGGAGGTGAACAACTGGCTCTACACCATGAACCCGACGCTGGTGGATCCCACCACGGGCAAGCTGGGGGCCATTCAATTCGCCGGCCGCGATGGCGCGCCACGCCATTTCCTCGCCAATGATTATCACGGCTTCCTGCCGCGCCTGGGTTTTGCCTACAACCTTGGCCACAGCACCGTGGTGCGCGGCGGCGCCGGACTCTTTGAACTGCCCAGCATCGGTTACATGACTACGGGTTCAACCAACGATTACTCCCGCTCGTGCTCTTTCAAGGGCGTGAACACTTACACTCCGGCTTTCCAATTGCAAATCGGTCAGCCAGCTTGCCCTTTCAACGTCAACTCCGCCGGGTTGCCCAATCTGGTTTCCAGTCTGACCAGCCCCAGCCAGGCGGTCACGGAATTTGAAACGCAACCCAAGATTCCGGTTATGCAGGAGTGGTCGCTCACCGTCCAGCACCAGTTCGGACACGGCTGGGTGGGTGAGGTCGATTACATCGGCAACAAGGGAACGCATGAGCCGGTGGATTTGGCCATGAATCAAATCTATCCCACGGCCAACTGCTGCAACGGCGTTGCCAACACGCAGGCGTTGCGGCCCTATCCGCAATGGACCGGGGTCACTTACTTCTCCCTCAGCGGGAATTCCAACTACAACGCCCTGGCGGTGAGCATGCAGCACTACTGGGTGCGCGGATTATCCACGCTCGCTACCTACACCTGGGGCAAAACCATGGACGACGTGGATGGAATCAACAAATCCGATGGCGTGGGCAACCAGAACACCTACAACATCGCCTCGCAATACGGCGTGGCCATGATCGACATGCCGCAGCGCTTTACCGCCGCCTACGTCTGGGACGTGCCCATCGGCAAAGGCGGAATGCTCGTGCAGAACACTCCCGTGGTCAGCCAAATCCTGGGCCACTGGGAGTTCAGCGGCATTACGCAGTTCCAGCTCGGCTATCCCTATAACGTGACACAGACCGACGTGGATGGCATCTATAACACCCAATACAGCAGCAAGACCGGCGAAGCCCTTCACATCACGAAACCGACCGTGGCCCA
>JASHSC010000418.1 GCA_030036915.1 Terriglobia bacterium | reverse complement strand
ACAGGCAAGGGATGATTCACTGGGTTCATTGTAAGCCTGCCGCCTTGCGCAAGTAAACGCGCGACCGAAATTTCCCAATTCCAAACGTAGCGGCGAGGCTGCCCCTCGTTCCTGCGCATCGGTACGCCCAAGAGCGAAAGCCGTTCCCTGGCGGGCCCCTCATCTTGGACTGCGGTGGCAGCAGCTACCATCTCGCTTGCGAAATCGGCAAAGCCAACCTTGTTGGCTCGGCCAAGTTTGACCTCAGTTCAAGACGGAAACTCCTGTTCCGCACTCCAATCGTCGGCCCTAGCAACACGCAATGACGTGAATTCCCATCGTGCGCCGTCGCCCGGCTCCACTGGGACTTTACCAAAACCGATGCAGTCGCGCTCCAGGGTGGGCAATGAGGTGAACCCCGTTTACACCTTTCGAGTCTTATGAGATGATGCTCTTGGTTCTTTCTTTCAGGCAGACCGCCTCGACTTGCTAAATGGAGAATACCGCAAAAGAACAGGCGCCTCCTTGCTCCGCCGCGCCGGCCCTTCCCCAGGTCATGGTGGCAACAACCGCCATGCTCAGCTTCATTTCTTTCTGGCGTGCGGCGGCAATTGTATTGAATGACCTTGCTTCGTCGGCATACTACGCTGGGGGTATTGCTGAGCAGGCCGTTGGGAAATCCGCGCCCTGGTTTATTCTGGCCGTCATGCTGTTCTCCTATGCCGTCCGCGCCATTTATGTGGAGAGCTGCAGCATGTTCGTGCGCGGGGGCGTCTATCGCGTGGTGAAAGAAGCCATGGGAGGCACCCTGGCCAAGTTCTCCGTTTCCGCCCTGATGTTCGATTACATTCTGACAGGCCCCATCAGCGGCGTTTCCGCCGGACAATATCTCGCCGGTTTCCTGAATGAGCTGTTCCAGTTTTTTGGCTTTCACATCGTTCTTTCGGTAAACGGGACGGCCGCCGCATTCGCGATTCTGGTGACGCTCTATTTCTGGTGGGAAAACATCAAAGGAATCCCGGAATCGAGCGAGAAGGCGCTGCGCATCATGCAGCTCACCACCATCATGGTGGTGCTTCTCATCGGTTGGTGCGGTTACACGCTGTGGGTTCGCGGCGGCCATCTGCCTCCACCTCCCATATCGACCAATCTGCACTTTGCTACCAACGCGCTGGGATGGCTCAGCCACAGCCGCCTCCCGCAAACCATCGGCCTCATCGGAATTCTGATTGGGCTCGGCCATTCTATTCTGGCCATGAGTGGTGAGGAATCGCTCGCGCAGGTGTATCGCGAGATCGAGCACCCCAAGCTTCCCAATTTGAAGAAAGCCGGGTTGGTGATTTTTATCTACAGCATGGTGTTCACTTCGCTTGTTTCCTTCTTCGCGGTCATGATTATTCCCGACACCGTGCGCAAGGGCTTTTTTGAGAACCTGATCGGCGGCTTGGCCATGAATATGGTGGGGCCCCTGATGCTCCGGCTGGCGTTTCACGGATTTGTGGTTCTGGTGGGAACCCTGATTCTCGCCGGCGCAGTCAATACGGCGATTGTAGGGTCAAACGGCGTCCTGAATCGCGTCTCCGAGGATGGCGTTCTCGCTGACTGGTTCCGCCGGCCGCACCCGCGCTTCGGAACTTCCTATCGCATCATCAACATGGTGGTGGGGCTGCAGATTCTCACCATCGTGCTGAGCCGCGGCAATGTTTACCTGTTGGGTGAAGCTTATGCCTTCGGCGTGATTTGGAGTTTCGTGATGAAGGGGCTGGCCGTGCTGGTGCTTCGCTACAAGGTTCCCGGCCCGCGCGAGTATCGGGTTCCCCTGAACCTCCACGTCGGCGGCTGGGAGGTTCCGGTAGGCCTTTCAATTATTACCCTGGTGCTTCTGGGAGTTGCAACGGTAAACCTGTTTACGAAACAGGTGGCCACGCTTTCGGGAGTAGCATTCACAATCCTGCTCTTCGGCGTTTTCACTGCATCGGAGCGGGTTACGCGCGCTCGCGGCGGTGCGCACGAGGAGCTCGACCAATTCCACCTCGTCCCAGGAGAAGAGCTTACACCCAAGGCGGTGGGAGCGCGTCCCAACAACGTGCTGGTTCTGGTCCGCGACTATTTCACGCTCCACCACCTTGCCGCCGTGCTGCGGCGCGTGAACACCTCCCGGCAGGACGTGGTGGTTTTGCACATCCGCATTTTCCAGCGTGCCGCGAGCGGAGAAAGCGCACTCGCAGCCGAGCAGCTCTTCAGCACCACTGAGCAGCAACTCTTCACCAAGGCGCTGTGCCTCGCCGAGCACGAGGGCAAAAGCATTCACCTGGCTATCGCCTCGGCCAGCGAAGTATGGGAGGGCATTCTGCGCTCAGCCTATTCCCTGCAGGCGTCGGCGATTGCTCTCGCCCCCTCGACGAAAATGCCTATCGCCGAGGAAGCGCGCTGCGCGGGTCTGGCATGGGAAAAACTCGCCGATCCCAAGCCTCACCTGACACTGGAAATCTACGCTCCCGGGGAGAAGGAGGAAATCTTTTACCTCGGACCGCACGCGCCGCATCTGACTCCCAAGGAAATCGATTTGCTCCACAACCTCTGGTTGCGCTTCAGCACGGAACTGGCGCCGGAGGAGGTCCATCACCACGACATTGTTCATTTCGCGTTAAATGAGATGCTTGCTGAGATTGCCGAGGGGAAGGACAAGGATATTGCCCGGCGCTTGATGGACCATCTTGCTGAAATCAAATCTCGCCGCATAACGAACCACTGACAATCCCACGCGGTCCCCACTCCCGCCTTTCTACACAACCCATGACGAGCCACGAGCGGACCAGGCCCTAATCCGTATTTGCCTGCCGCACGATTACTGCCGCGTTGAACCCATCCATCGTATGGAGATCAGGGCGTGTGCGGAAAAATCCCTTCGAATCGAAGAGTGAAGCCAGGTGCGGATGAAGGTTGGTTAGCTCACTCGCGCCGAGGGCTCGAAACCCCGGCGATACGCTCAGGATTTTCTCCACCACTCGCTCGTTTTCCTCAGGTTCGAGAGAACAAGTGGCATAAACCAATCTCCCGTCGGGCGCGAGTACCGAAAGGGCATTTCGTAGCATTTTCGCCTGTAACTCTGCCAGGCGCGTGATGTCCTGCGAGCGGAGGCGCCACTTGATTTCCGGATTCCGCGCCAGCGTGCCCGTGCCGGAACACGGCGCATCGACCAGAATCCTGTCAAACCTTGCCCTGAAGGGTAGTTCTTGCCCGGCATCCAGTCGAATTAATGATAATTTGACCGCAGCAGGAACCTGAGCAGGCAGAAGTGTGGTTAAAGTGCGCAGCCGCGAGGCGCTGCGATCGCAAGCAACCATATTTCCTGTCCCCAACTTCTGCGCGATTTGTCCCGCTTTCATCCCGGGTGCGGCGCAAAGATCCAGAATAATCTGCCCCGGTTCGGGCGCGACCGATTCGGCCACCAGTTGCGAAGATTCGTCCTGAATTACCACGCGGCCTTCGCGATAGGCTCGCGAGTTTTGAACTTGTCCGGATTCAATCGTTAACCCCTGAGCGATTGCGAATCGGCAAACTGAAGTCGCCACTCCCTCCGCCTCCAATTCGTGTCGCAGGTCTTTCAGGTTTGCGAACGCATCCACCACGCGCAGAGTGGTTCGAGGAGTCAAGAGGCTGGCATGCGCAAGGCGCATCGCCGCTGATTTCCCGGACTCAGTTGCGGTCCCGAAGTTTGCCTCCCAGCGCTGCAAAATCCATGCTGGAAAAGCGCGGCGGACACTCTCGAGATTGTCGGCCGAGAGATCCTTAAAGTTGCGGCCTGTCAATCGTTGGTCCGGCGGTCGGCATTTTCTGAGCACCGCATTCACCAGCCCTGCCGCCGAGCGCTTCCGCGCGGACTTGGTCAACTCCACAGCATCGTCCACCACGGCGCGCTTTGGAATCCTTTCCAGAAAGCGAATCTGATAAACCCCCATGCGAAGAGCAGTCCGCACTTCCGGATCGAACCCATCAACTTTCTTCCCCGAAAGACTTTCGATTTGAAAGTCGAGTTCGCCGCGCCAGCGCAGCACGCCCATCACTATTTCCATCGCCAGTCGTCGGTCAGCCTCCTTCAGTTCCGAAACCTCGCGGCGTTGCAATAAATCGACGGCAAAATCGCGGCCGGATTCAAGCCGCTGCAAGATCGAATAGGCGGTCATGCGGGCAGCAGAAATGGGCATGAAGAAAGGGTAAGGGCCAAAGTCAAAAGGCTAAAGGGAAAACTAATTTCTCATTCAAATTGTTCACCGGCTACGAGCTTCACCCCGTTGAGGAAATCACGCACCAGCATTCTTTTGCGTCCCTCGAGTTGAACTTCGGTGAGCTCCAGCAGGCTTCCCTCGGCGCAGACCACACGCAATTTTCCGCGGGTTGCGACAATTGCTCCGTGTTCCAGAGGCATTGTCTCGCCCATGGCCGGCGGCGATGCGCCCCAAATGCTCAGAGTCTTGTGGCGGAATCGTGTGTAAGCCCCCGGCCACGGCCGCAAGCCGCGAATTCGATTCCAAATCTCGAGCGCCGGCCGGCTCCAATCAATTCGCCCATCCTTTTTCTTCAAAATGGGCGCTAGCGTGGCCTGCGTGTGGTCCTGAGGCTGCGCCGTCAGATCGCCGCCCTCGAGCCTTTGCAAAGTCTCGGCCATCAGGTCCGCGCCCACATGGCTCAGACGCGCGCTAAGCGTTTCCGAAGTGTCGTCCTCGTCAATTTCCACTTCTCGTTTCAACAGAATGTCGCCCGTATCCAAACCCGCGTCAATGCGCATCGTCGTGACGCCGGTCACGGCCTCTCCGCACATCAATGCCCATTGGATGGGTGCGGCACCGCGATATTTGGGCAGAAGCGAAGCATGGAGATTGATGCAGCCGTGGCGCGGCAGGTCGATCATCCATTGCGGAAGAATGTGCCCGTAAGCCACCACCACAATCGCATCGGGCTTGAGGCGAGAAATGAACTCCACAACCGAAGGGTCTTTCAATTTCACTGGCTGGTAAATCTCTAATCCTCCGCGCAAGGCCGCCTGCTTAACCGGGGGACGCTTCAATTCATACCCGCGCCCGCTTGGTTCATCGGGATTAGTAACGACAAGGCTTACGGTAAATCTATGCGCGATGATCTTTTCCAGTGTAGGAACGGCGAACTCAGGCGTGCCACAGTAAATCAGATTCATGAATTCGGACAAACTGCGTGAACGAAGATGTAGAGCGCAAAAGCAGAGCCCTGCTTTTACCCATTACCCTCTTCAATCTACCACTCGCCTGCTTTTATCATCTTCCGCACCTTGCGTTTGATCGACTCCCGTTTCAAACGTCCGACATGAGTGATGAAAAGCTTTCCGTTCAAGTGGTCGGTCTCGTGGCAGAAGGCGCGGGCGAGCAGACCCTCGCCGCTCATGGTGAATTCCTTGCCGTGAGCATCGTGTGCCCGCACGGTGGCGCGCTCCGGGCGCGCCGTTTTGACGCGAAAATCCGGCAGGCTCAGGCAACCCTCTTCCTGCACGATTTCGCCCTCCATTGAAATGATGACGGGATTAGCGAGCACGAGCTTGGTCTTGGGATCCTCCCCCGAGGTGGTATCGATGACGCACAAGTGCAGCGAAATGCCGATTTGCGGCGCCGCCAGACCAACTCCATTCGCCGCGTACATGGTCTCAAACATGTCGGCGACGAGCTTCGCCAGGTTGCCGTCGAAATCCACGACGGGTTTCGCCTGTTT
>JASHSC010000417.1 GCA_030036915.1 Terriglobia bacterium | reverse complement strand
ATGGCTGCTGGCGCCCATCGGCAATGGCTGCCTGTACGTTCGCAAAGAGATGATCCCGAAATTCTGGCCGCTTCAAGCCGCGCCCGAGCAGCAAGACGATGACATTCGCAAATTTGAGGCCATCGGCACTCATCCCTGGGGAATTCGCGCCGCGCTGGGCGAGGCCCTTGCTTATCATCAGGCTATCGGCGCCGAGCGCAAGGCCGCACGCCTGCGCTATCTCACCCTGCGGTGGGCCAATGCCCTCAAGAAGTATCCACGCGTCAAGATTCTTACGGACCTGAGCGAACCCGCGCAGGCGTGGGCTTTGGCCGCGGTGGATATCGAGGGAATTGACGTCCGTGACCTCAACAAATTCCTGCTGGATAAGTACCGCATCATCAGTGTCGCGCTCGTGGGCGGAGCGCCTCCCAATCAGGTATTTGATTATCAGTGCCTCCGAATATCGCCGAACATTTATACGACGCTCGAGGAGATTGATACCTTCATCGGCGCGATGGAAGACGCCATAAAGAACGGAGTGCCGTCCACGCAGGCTTCCCGCGAGGGCACGCCGCAGGATTGGTACGCCTGATGGCGTGAGAAATTAGCGCGGGCCATTTGCGGCAGGAGGAGTGATCACAATGAATTTTCGGGGAATTGGCGTTATTGCGGTGGCTGCGCTAGCCCTTCTGGCGGGAGTGTCACCGGCCCATGCCCAGGCAACGTTTAAGATCCCTAATCCATTCCAGGCTGCCGACTTGAAGCTTCCCAAGGGCGAATATCGGTTCGCGCAGAAGGATGCGGGACACCTCACGTTGCGACAGGAATCAACGGGCAAGGAATTTCAAGTTGCCTTCACAAAGCGATTGGCCCAGCCGAGCCCGCCGCACGACGATCCCGAGCTTGTGATCGATGCGGTGGGTAACTTCGTGCCGTCGTATACCGAGTACGTGACTGATTACGTGCTGGCCGAGGTATGGCTGCCCGGCGAAGATGGATTTCTGATTCACGTCATGAAGGGCGCGCACGAGTCGCAAACCATCAAAGGGCAAAAAGTGAAATAGCCAGATTTGAGCTAACTGAGCCTCTACCCGATCAGCGACGAATCCAAGGCCGTGCCCGGGTGAGCCGCCCAGCGCATTATCAGCATTCCTGGATTGTCAAACCCCCACACCCTCCCGCTTGCGGTATTTTCGGACGTCGTTATGGTCGACGACGGGTTCCTGGTCGCACTCGATGGCCAGGACGGTGGCAGGCTGATTCGGCGCGGTGATGGGCAGACCCATGAACCGCACGTACTCGTCACCCTGCTCGAACTTTACGGGTGTGCCCGACGCATACAGTTTCGCAGACAAAACTTTGGCCCGCAGACCGCCAATCGCCACTACACTTTGCGGGTTGAAGAAGGGCACCCAATTGGCAGCGAGCGTTTCTCCCGGCCAATAGTAGACGTGCATATACAGGGTGTTGCCACGCCGCGTATAGTTTGCATAAAAGGAGGCTTGCGCCGTGATTCGGTCCGATTCGTAAATCGTCGGGCCGTTCTTATCCATCCATTCGCCCACTTCGGTAAGGACGCGCACCGACTCCTCGGGAATAGAGCCGTCGGGTTTGGGGCCGATATTCAGAAGATAGTTCCCCGTGTCGTGCGCACAGGTAATGAGATTGCGCACGATGGTTTTTGTCGATTTCCAATTGTCATCCGCCTTTTGGTATCCCCAGCTATCATTCATGGTCATGCAGGTTTCCCAAGCGCGGCCAGCCTCGCTGGGAGCAGTGATGTGCTGCTCGGGCGTGGTGAAGTCGCCGGGAAGGCCGTTGCGATTGTTTACAATGATGTCCGGCTGAAGCTCGAACACCATTTTGTTCATCTTCTCGGATTCCCAACCTTCGGGAGTGAGTGGCCAGGAAACGTCGTACCAAAGAACGTCGATCTTTCCGTACTGCGTCATGAGTTCGCGAATCAATCCGTGCGTGTACTCCACAAAGCGCACGCGCGCCGCCTCATCGGTGGCGCAGCGCGCGCCATCGGGATGATGCCAGTCCATCAGCGAATAGTAGAAGCCCACGCGCAGGCCTTCGGCGCGCGCCGCTTCCACGTACTCCGCCACCAGATCGCGCTTGGGGCCCTGCTTTGTGGCGCAGTAATTGGTGAGCTTCGTATCGAAATTGCAGAAGCCCTCGTGATGCTTGCTGGTCATCACCATGTATTTCTGCCCAGCGCGTTTGGCGAGCTTTGCCCAGGCGCGCGCGGCGTGGGGCTGGGGCGTGAAGTGCGGGGCCAGCTTCTCGTATTGCGCCACGGGAATGCCCTCCACCTCCATGGCCCATTCGTGCTGGCCGATGATGGAGTAAAGGCCCCAGTGAATGAACATTCCAAATCGCGCGGCGTGCCACCACTTCATCCGCCGCTCGCGGTCGGCGATGACTTCCGGGCTTTCCGGCGCCGTTGGTTCGCCATGCGTCTGGCCGCTCGTGGGCAATACGCCTGCTGCCGAACCTGCAAGGGCCGTTGCACCCGTTCCCAAAAGGCGCAGGTGATCGCGCCGGGACATCTTCGGTGATCTCATTGAATTATGGCTCCTTCGTGTCAGTTGGCCGCCGGGACAGACGTGCGGCTGCCTGCCGTCGCCCGCATCGCCCCCGAGCAGCGTCAAGAAAATACGACAACTCGCGCCGCAGTTCAAACTATTTGCGAGAGCCTCATTTAAATCTGTAGCGGCGATCCCTCGACCGCCGACGGAGCTCATAGAGCGCCGCTACAATTCATTTGGCGGGAGGTTCGGGCTTGAAATCAATGACGTCGCAACCAGGCGCCTCAACTTCCATCACCCATTCACCCACCCACACGCGCCACGAATCGATAACGGGAAGGACTCCCACGGTGGCGCTGCGCCTGGGAATGAGAGGCACCACGCCTTCTGCAAATACGTTGCCGCCCTGGTCCGGCGGATTGCGCAAGCGCACTCTGACGTTTTGCGCATCCTGGTCGCCGAGATTGATCAGGTAGGCGCGCATCACAGTCGGCTTGGCGATGCCTTTGCCATCCTCGTTGAAGTTGGGCTCGACATACAGGGGCGAGACGACCAGAGTTGGTTTCTCATAGCGACGGGTAAAGGTATTCGCGAGCGCACGGACGTCCTCCGGCAAGCCCGCACCGCTCGCGGGAAGCTTGAAGAAATGCTCGCACAAGGCGTCGGCACGAGTGAGCAGATCTGGCGTGCCGGCGAAGAATCCTACACCGGGCGATTCCGGCGCGATCATGCGAACGAAGCGCACCTGTTGCTCCAGTTCCTGGTCTGTCTCAGCCCAGTTTTCGCCGGGGTTGCCGCCTTTCCCCACTCCCAGCACCAAAATCGTCTTTGGCAAAATTCCGTACCTGCGCGCCGTCCAGGCTTCGATGGCGAGCGACCAATACTGGCGCGAATTGCCGACGTAACCTTCCATCATGACCAAGTCCGCGGTGTCGCGGCAGGCTTCCGCAAGCACCTGCGAAATCGGCCCGCGCATTTCAAACACCGCCAGGGACAATTCCGGTTTGCGGCTTTTCACGCCTCGGAGAATCTGCGCGGCCTTTTGATCCATCAGACCGCCATAATCGAATCCGAACTCGTCGATCATCATCACCGGCCGGGGGTTTCCGCCTAGATCTTGCTTGGTCATGATGTCCACAGCTTTGTCGATGGGTGAGCGCAGCAGGTCTCCCCAACCGTGGCCGACCGCCGCAACCACCCCGCGCGGTTGCCAATCCTTCCAGCCGGCAGGTCCGACCGGGCCAATCAACGTCGCGGAGTGGAATTGCTTCAGGTCCACCCCCTTGGGACTGTAGGTGAAGGCGATGACTTGCTTTAGTCCAAGAACCTTGGTCTTTGCGCGATGTGCGGCGAGCAGGTGTACGCTCAGCGCCGCGGATGCCGCCAGCATTAGCGCACCCGCAATGACACCACGAAATGTGGGTGATCTCCTCAAAGCAATCCTGCTGCGAATCATTTTTGGAAATCGAGATTTCATTTTGGCCTTGCGGTGCGCGATTGTCCACCCACATGTTGATTCGCATCAGGTGGTCGCGGCCAGCGTGTGTGACCCATGGTAGCATGGAGAGGATTTTGGAACTTTCGGTATCCAACCTATGAAGATCAAAGATGTAAGAACCGCGCGCCTGTCCATTCCCCTTAACCCTCCATTGGCGGATTCGACCCATCGCCTCGACCGAATCGATTGGATTCTCATCGGGGTCGTAACGGACAGCGGCCTTGCCGGGCACTCCTGCATGCTCAGTTTCGATTACGGCCCGGAATTGCTGAAAGGGATTGTGGACTACGAACTGAAGAAAGTCGTGATCGGCATGGATCCGCTACTGATCGGAAAAGTTTGGGAAGCCTGCTGGAACCAGGTGGAATACATTGGACAGACGGGTGTGGCGGCGTGGGGCATATCCGCCATCGATATTTGTCTGTGGGATATTCTGGGGAAAAGCTTGGGCAGCCCAGTCTACAAGCTTCTCGGTGCCTGCCGCGAGTCCGTGCCGGTTTATGGCAGCGGTGGATGGCTTTCTTATTCGGTGGATCAGCTTCTCGACGAAGTCACCTCTTATGTGAAGCGCGGATTCAAGGCCGTCAAAATAAAAGTCGGGAGCCAAAACAGGTCGAAGGATATCGCGCGCGTCAAAGCCGTGCGTGACGCCATCGGTGGAGAAGTGCGATTAATGGTTGACGCCAATCAATCCTGGTCTCCGCATGAGGCCATTGCATTCAGCCGCGCGATTCTCGACTATGACATCGCATGGCTGGAGGAACCCATTTCGAAGGACGATGTTGAAGGGTACGCACGGGTTGCCTCCGGCACCAGCATACCCATTGCAAGTGGAGAGCGTGAGTACTCGATACGCGCCTTTCGGGAACTGCTCGAGCGGGGCACAATTTCCATCGTTCAGCCCGACGCGCTGCGGTTCGGCGGTATTTCCGGATGCGTAAAGCTCATTCACCTTGCGGAAGCCTACAACGCCCATGTTGCTCCTCATTTCTATAAAGAGATCGATATTCACCTGGTGACTTCTGCGCGCAATGGGATCTTCATCGAGTACTTTCCCTGGCTCGATGACCTCCTTGTGAACCCTCTCAAGGTTGAGTCTGGAATGGCCCTGGCGCCTTCTGATCCCGGCATGGGCCTGGAGTTCAAGCCGGAAGCAATTCGCGAGTACAAGGTGGGGTAAACGCCGCCTGTCTTCGCCAGTGATCCTGAGACCCCGACCGAACCTCGTGTGACGTCGCCACATTCTCTTAACCAGACTTCCCGATGGGGAAACGTCCGCAGGATTCCATCCAGAACATGGTCGAGATTCTTCGCTAAATCCTCGGCGAGGAACCGGAGGACCAGATATCCTTGCTCCTGTAACATGACATCTTTGCGACGACATACGCTCATAGTCTCGGCGCAAATCCCCAAGCATCCCTTCATTTGGGGCCAACTCAAAGCTACCCGGATGCGCCGTTTCCAGGTCAAGGTCAGGGCTGCCGAAGAACATCTGCGCATGACGAACGCAGTCGCGAGCCAACTCAAAATCGGAAAGGGTGCTTTCGATCTTTCCTGAGAGCAGCATGGAATAAACGTCATAGTAATGTCGAGAAACGCGCTGGCCTTGGTGCCGAGGCACGCTGCGCCTTTCGTACCAGCGGCGGAGTCCATGCAGCATTACAACTTTGTCCCAAAAGCTGCGTTCCGGAACCACAGTGGTAACATTGAGAACGGCAAACGACCGTTCAGGAACCTCTTCTGCAACAAATGGATGAATCGTAACCCCCTCGTTAGGCTCCAGCGCTGACTTAGCGCCGGCCTCGATCTTTACCGCCGGCCGAATATAGCCCTCCTGATGAGCGACAACGCTGGGATACCAAAGCGAAATGCTCCGTCGGTCGAGGTCGTCATTGTCGAGCATGCGACGAGCTTGGGCAGGATCAATGTGCGCCTCGGCCATTGTTGCGAGACAAGTGCGGCCAGCATCGCATAGAGATTTCCTTGAATGAATTCCCGGCAGGCGCGCTTGATCGCATCGAGTCGGGATTGTCTCTTTTTTCCACAGTTTTTGCCGCCAAATTCCCCGTACCCGGCGTTTGGAAAAAGTCAGGCAAAAAATGGAGGCCGGTCATTGACTTTCGAGGGGCGGGGGCATACAATCCGCGCCTATAAGGGCAAGCAGAGCGTAGGAATCCCAAATCCGAGTAGCGAATTTTGCGCGCGAAAGCTGGGTAAGTTCGCCAGCGCTGATGATGAGAGTTTGCAGTATTGTCTGCCCCGCGGGGGAGCGGGAGTTTGTTTGGCCGGAGGATGCTCTGGGCCAGCATGACAACCTTAGCGCTTAATTCGAAAACCCGCTTGGCGCGAGCCGTGGGTGTGAGCACCGTACTCGCAACCGGACTGCTGCTTGCGCTGCCTACCCTTCACGCGCAAACCCAAATTCCCCTCTACTCATTTTGTTCGGGAGGCCAGCCCTGCTCGGACGGCGCCAGGCCCTGGGCCGGGCTGATCCAGGCAAAGGACGGCCTGCTGTACGGCACAACGGCTGGTGGTGGCGCGAATGGCTCTGGTGAAGTTTTCGTGATGACCTTAGCCGGCGTGGAGACCCCCCTGTACAGTTTCTGCTCGCTGGCCAATTGCGCAGACGGGGAACTTCCCGAGGGCCCGCTGACCCAGGACATCGATGGGAATCTGTACGGCACCACCAGTGAGGGCGGGGCCAATGGTTATGGCACGGTCTTCAAGATTACGCCGTTTCAAGCCGGAGGCGGCGGGGGAGTACTGACCACGCTCTACAGTTTTTGCTCGCAGGGTGGAAGCAATTGCACGGATGGGGAGTTCCCGGTCGGTGTGTTGGCCTTCGATAGCAGCGGGAATCTCTACGGCGTGACCTCTGAGGGCGGAAACGATTACAACGGAACCATCTTCGAGATCTCGCCATCCTCCTCAAATCAACTTACCGGGGTTTACAGCTTCGGAACGCAAACCAATGACGGGGGAATCCCCGACGCGGGGCTCGTCATGGGTTCGGACGGCAATTTTTACGGCACCACATCGCAGGGGGGAGCGAGCATGTACGGCGCGGGCACGGTCTTTGAATTTGCGCCGGGCACATTGTCGATTTCGTATCCGAACATCATCTGGAGTTTTTGCCAGAGCGATACTGTCCCCTGCCCCGATGGGTCTCGGCCCGAGGCCCCGCTTTTTCAGGGCGCGGGCGGACTGTTGTATGGCACAACCTACAACGGGGGGCTAAGCAGCATTGCCTATGGAAACGACGGTACCATCTTCAGCATCACGCAATACTCACCAACGGCGCCCAGCACCCTCAACACTCTTTACAGCTTCTGCCAGACGTATTCCGAGGGAACCTGCACGGATGGCAATAACCCTTCCGCGGGTGTAA
>JASHSC010000416.1 GCA_030036915.1 Terriglobia bacterium | reverse complement strand
TTGCGGCGCTGGAAGAAGCCGCGAAGCGCGCTCCCGCCGTGATAAAGCTTCCTTCCACCGGACGCGAATTGCGCGCGGACAACATCCGGGTGTTTCTTCTGGACCGCAACCGGGGGAAGGGAGCGGCTCTGCGGCGGGGATTTCGCGCAGCGCGCGGCGGCACGGTGATTATTCAGGACGCCGACCTGGAGTACGATCCTGCGGATTACGCGCAATTACTCGTGCCGATCGAAACCGGGCGCGCCGACGTGGTCTACGGTTCGCGTTTTCTTGGCGGGCCGCATCGCGTCCTGCTCTTTTGGCATTATGTTGGCAACAAATTCCTCACCACACTTTCCGACATGGTTACGAACATGAATCTTTCCGACGTGTGGACGGGTTACAAGGCATTTCGACGCGAGGTTCTGGAGAAAATCGACTTGCGCGAGAATCGTTTTGGGTTCGAGCAGGAGATTACCATCAAGTTGGCGCGAGGCGGATGGCGAGTGTACGAAGCCCCCATCTCCTATTCCGGCCGCACCTACGCGGAAGGCAAAAAGGTTTCGTGGAAAGATGGAGTGCGCGCGCTGTGGTGCCTGCTGCGGTATGGAATCTTCTAAACTGTTGGGAGATTCCCTTGCTTTACGGAGTGGCAGCAAAAGCTTGGCAGTTTATGAGGGACGATTTCCTGGCCTATTGAGCGTGATGAAGGAGACCCCTCACCCGCCGCCTTGCGGTCCCCCCTCTCCCCTTGGAGAGGGAAAACACATTCTTGGCGAGCTCGCGCGCTGAAAGCTTTTCCCTCTCCCGTGGGGAGAGGGTGGTCCCGCCTGGGCGGGATCGGGTGAGGGGTCTCTTCGATGCCCCTTAAAGGCCACGAGTAATTTAAAGCCCCGACTCTGCCGTGGGATACTTACTCGTGGTTCCTCTCAATGCATCGCCATGCGCATTCTGGCCTTATCGCCGCACCTGCCATGGCCGCTGTATGGCGGCAACATGGTGCGCATCTACAACTTGATGCGGGAGCTCGCCCGGCGCGGGCATGAGTTTGAATTCGTGGCTGGCTACGACGGCCCGCCGCTTGAGAACGATCATCCCATTAGGAAACTTTGCCATGAGGTTCGCTTTTATCGTCCTCCGGCGAGCGCGCGACGAAAAAGTCCCTTGCTTGCCGCTCTTGCTTCGCTCCTTTCGCCGCTTCCTTACACCGCAGCGAAGTTCAGCGTGCGGGAAGTCCAAAGCATTATCCGCGAGATGCTGAAGGCGCAGCGATTTGACATGGTCCTCGCAAACTTCGCGTTCATGGCAAATCTCATTCCCGCCGACCTGGCGAGCGAGACTCCGGTGGTTCTGGACGAGCACGAGTCGGAAGGTTTGTTGTGGCGGCAATATCGGCGGGAAGGGGGAATGGGCAAGCGCGCCTTCGCGTTGATGAATCTCGCCAAGATGGGGCGGTTTCAGGCTGCCGTATGCTCCCGCATTGCCGCGATGATGGCCGCGTCAGAGCGCGAGGCCGCCTTTACACGCACTTTTCTACCCTCGCGCGTAAAACTCTGGGTGGTCCCCAACGGCGTGGACACAGATTTCTTCATACCCTCCACGCCCGCCAGCGAGCCGGAGCTGGTTCTTTGCGCGGGTTTCAGCGTTTACCGCAACTGCGAAGCGGCCGTGTGGTTTGTGCAGCAGGTTTTTCCTGAGGTGCGGAAGGCCGTCCCCGGCGCGCAGTTCTGGATCGTGGGGAGTAATCCTCCCGCCGACGTCAGGCAACTTGGCGAGGTCCCCGGTGTTCACGTCACCGGAACCGTGAAGGACATTTGGCCTTATTATTGCCGCGCCAGCGTTTCCGTTGCTCCTTATCGCTACGGTGAGGGAACCAAGCTCAAGGTGCTGGAGGCGATGGCCTGCGGCGTGCCCGTAGTTTCCACCACCATCGGCTGCCAGGGCATCGAAGCCCGCGATGGTGAGCACCTTCTGGTCGCCGATGCGCCCGGCCCCTTCGCACAACACATCGTGAATTTGCTTCGCAACCCATCTCTCCGCGCCGAAATTGGCGAGCGTGCTCGCACTCTTGTGGAACAGAAGTACGCGTGGGAGAAGATCGTGGATGATCTCGAACCGAAACTGCTGGAATTGACGCATCGCGCGTCTTGAAACCATCCTCTACAAGCACCCCCAAACCATGGGATAATGTAGCCACCCATCCTCGCGCGAGCTGCGAGGAAATGGGCACGATGACATTCCACAGACGGATAACTCATTGGACGGAACCGCACGTCCAGGGCAAGGGCTCAGCTCGTGGCTTCGAAATACGCGCTCGTGGGCGCCCTCGGCTCAAGGAGTGACTTTTGGGGCTGCCAGAGCCTGCTGAAAAACTTGTAGATCGGGGAGCCCCGCCTACTTTCACACGCGCGGGGGTTCCGGGGTTCCCTCGTCGCACGCCGGCGGCTGCGCAGGATTCGGAAGGCGATCTTGTGGCGAGGGCATTGCTGCAAATATGCGGAGTGTCTGAAAGCCCATCATTTGCCGACGAAAATCATTCCCCGGCACAGCGTTTTGCAGTCGTTCCCTCCTACCAACACCCGCGTTGCCTGCTTCCGCTCGGGGACAAGCGCTGGACGCTTAGCGGATTGGCCATGGTTCACCCTCGCGCCTGGCGATGGTGGGTCCCGCGTGCCGTGCTGTTTGCGGTGGTGAAAACAGGCTGGAAAGGCTGGGCCTGGGAGCGAGTCACGGTAGACCACCATCACTTGCAAGCATTTGAGGGCATGGTGGAGCGGGTCACCGGCGAAGCGAATCCGGCTT
>JASHSC010000415.1 GCA_030036915.1 Terriglobia bacterium | reverse complement strand
TGAGAAGGGTTTTCCGGAGCGGTACAGTCGCTATCGCCCGGCGAGCAACCCATCTGGAATTTTCCCGGCGCGATCCACACGTAGGGCAGCGCGTCCTGAGGGTTCGCGCGCACACCATCGGCAAGCGCAACTTGCACGGGAGTCTCCTCGCCCGCCGTCACGGTGATGGTTTGCGAATCATCCACTTTGCCTTTGGCAGTGATGCGCAGCGAGTGCGTTCCCGGTGCGAGGTCGCTGAGCAAAAGCTCGCCGGTTGAGTCGCCGGTTGCGGTGGTGGACCCGCGGCTCGAACCATCAAGCCACACGGCGGCGCCGGCGAGGGCTTTGATGCGCACACTTCCGTTCAAATCCGCGAGCTTCGCCACCACGCGCGCGGGCGGCCCTTTGGCGATGGCCACGCTCTGCTCGAAATCCTGCATTCCGGCGCGCGAGACTTTCAGGTTGTGCGCGCCCACTTTCGCCCGCATGGTCATAACACCTTGCGCGTCTGCCTGCCCTTTGAGGGTTCCGTCCAGATAAATCTGCGCGTTGGGCGAGGTTTCAATCAGCAAGCCGCCCAGGGTCACGCTGGATTTGCGCAGTTCGGCAATGAGAGCATTGTTGGCCCCCGCCTTTTCCAAGGTCCGCACGTAACCGTCATCCACTTCGAAATCGATGCCGCGATCGCGAACGAGTTCCACGACGCGCTCGTTGGGAACCCCGCCGGCAATCAACTCGAGAAGCTGCTGTTTATTCAAAGGTTCGGTTTTCTCGGCGCTGCCAGCTTGCGATGTGCCTTCCTGCGGAGGATGTTCAGGCCCACCTCGCGCCGCTGAGGCAGCATTCTGCCACCAAACCAACAACCCCACGATGATGGCGAATCGTATGAGCCGCAGCTTCACCTCCTCCCCCTCTCTGGATAAAGATGGTAAGTCCGTATTAGCACCCGATTATACGACAGGATGCACAGGCAATGCGGGGTAGGAATTAAGTTCAATTGCTGAAAATCGACGACACAAGGCTTTTCGCAGTTCTTGAATTGGCCCTTCGGACTTGATACCTTACTTGCGGCGACATTTTTGAAAGGACGCTCCATGAAACGACTCATCGTCATTCTGGCTTGCACTTTTATCGCGACGGCAATTCTTGCGGCACAGCCGCCGCAGAGTTCATCATCCGGTTCGCAGAGTCCTTCCGCCAGTGCTGCGAAGGCTTCCACGCCTGCCGCCACCGCGCCCTGGATCACCACGGGGTCGGGGCTGAAATATCGCGATGTGGTGGTGGGGAAGGGTGCGGTGCCCAAAACGGGCGACAGAGTTGTGGTGAACTACACCGGACGATTCACCAACGGCAAGGTTTTCGACAGCTCAATCGGGCCGGGGAAGAATCCCTTTGAATTCCAATTGGGCCAGGGCCAGGTGATCAAGGGATGGGACGAAGGACTTGCCACTATGCACGTGGGCGGAAAACGCAAGTTGGTTATTCCTCCCGACCTCGCGTATGGCGAGAAAGGGTACCCGGGCGCAATTCCCCCCAACTCCACGTTGACCTTTGACGTTGAATTGCTGGGAATCAAGTAAGAGGGTCGCGACCCGGACAAGCCGTGCGGGGCGGCGAGATTCGATTGGCTGCAAAATTCGGCCCAGTGGGTGACGATGGAGACTAAATTCGCGCGCAGTGAGTCGGTCGCGGACGCCATTTTAGGGCTGCTGCACGGAGCGTCGCGCTCGATTGACGCGGCGCTCTATCGCTTCAATCACCCCGGGCTCGCGCAGGCGCTGGAAGAGGCGGTGCAGCGCGGCGTGGCGGTTCGCCTGCTGGTGGATGGTAACAAGTACAAGGAAAGCCGCACCACGCAGGAACTTCTCTCCGGCACCGTCATCCCCCATCGCCTGGCATTCGGCCGGCAGGGACGCGGCTCAAAAATGCACCACAAATTCGTCATCCTCGACCAGCAAACCGTGCTGACGGGAAGCTACAACTGGACGCTGGAATCCGAGGATGAGAACCACGAGAACCTGCTGATTCTTCGCGACGCCCGGCCGGTGGAGGATTACACGCGGGAGTTCGAGGCCTTGTGGTCGGACGCGGGCCGGGACGGTTCGTAGGAAAACATGGCGAGCAGGGAAAACGACGAAGGCCAGGCAAGGCCTCCGGCCGAATACGAGCTCTACATCATGCGCCACGGCCTGGCCGTAACGCACGGCCCGAGCACCATGATGGATGACGCAAAGCGGCCACTTACGCCCGAGGGCAAGGAGAAGATGCGGGAAATTGCCAAAGGGCTGGTGCGCCTGGGAATGGCTGTGGATTGGGTCGTGTCAAGCCCCCTCGTGCGCGCCGTTGAGACCGCGGAGATCGTTACGGACGCCTTCAACCCGAAGCCCGCATTTGATTTCTGCGATGCCCTGCGTCCGGGTGGCGAGCCGGAAGCTCTGATTACGTTTCTCGCCAAACGCGCGAACCATCGTCGCGTGCTCGTGGTGGGCCATGAGCCCGATTTGGGCGAACTCGCCGCGCGCCTGATCGGCGCCGGTCGCAACGCCAATATGCCCTTCAAAAAAGGCGGCTGCTGCCAGATTACGTTCAGCGTTTTTCCCCCCAAAGCCCCCGGCCGCCTGATCTGGTGGCTTACGCCGCGCGTCATGCGCAAGCTGGCGTAGCGTTGCGCCATCACTCCGCCGTGCTGGGGTCGATCATTCGTTTAACTTCAGAGACGCGATTGGCAGGGAAGCCGCCGCGCTGGGCGTGCTCGCGCACGGCCTCGGCATTCGGCGCCAGGTAGATGCAATAGACCTTGTCGTCGGTCACGAAGCTTTCCACCCACTGAATCTGCGGCCCCGTTTTGCTGAGAACGCCGCACGACTTTTGCGAAATGGCCTTCAGTTCGTCGGAGCTCAGTTTTCCGGCACCGGGGATTTCGCGTTCGATTACGAATTTCGGCATGGGGTTCTCCTCTCGAATCGGCTGCTCTTGTTTTTTCGGCCAGCATCAGGCAGAAATCGGAAAGGTCCAGCGCCCGCTGCAAGCGCTCGGCCGGAGTGAGCTTCGCCATCTCCGCGGCGTCTTCCCGCTTCAGCCGCTCCCGCAGCGGCGAGTAGTTCCTGGCTCTCTTTCTGCCTGGCATGAATGTTCCCTCGCTGCAATCCTACCCGACCGTGTTCGGGATGGGAACGGGTGTTACCCCTCCGGTGTGATCGCCAGTTTGTCAGGATAGCCAAGCCAGAAACTCCGCCGGTTTCACTCCGGCGTCGCGAAGGATTTTTGCCAGAATGCCGCGGCCGAGGTCCTCGCCCTTATGATCGGGAATGGTGGCGGTTCGACCGTCAGCGTGGCGAAAAAATTTGTGACTGCCCTTTTGTCGAACCTTGATGAACCCTTGCGATTCCAGAAAGCGGATGACCTCGCGGGCCCGCACCGGATGCAGGCGGCTCAAGCGCTGACCTCGACCTGCTCAAGAGCGACGAACTTCATTCGGGGTGCGTCCTGCTCAGCGAGGCAAAGTGAAATCACTTCTCGAATTCGCGGCGAGAGCTCCGCGAGGCTTCGGGCTTGCGTGTAGCAACTCGGCAGAGAAGGTACACTGGCCACATAGTAGCCATCTTCATCCTGCTCGATGACGACGGTGAACTGCCTCACCTTGCGCTTAAGCTGAGGTTTTCTCATTCTTCAATTATAGCCCTAGACTCGACTTTGCTAGTAGGGGCGGCAGCGAGTCACCGTGCTCAATGCAGGATTCAACGATCTTCCGCGTAAGTCCCTGGGCGATCTCAACCGCTTCCGTGATGCTTCTTCCTTCGGCAACCAAACCGGGCACATCCCGGCTGGTGGCAACATATCCGCCCTCGGCCAAGGGCTCAATGTGCAGGCGAATCGCGGCCTCGTCCACCGAAGTGATGCGCTCTTGCCGCTTCGGGCGCGACTTGAGTTTTCCTGCCATTCTCTTTCTACCTTTCTTCAAACCGCGATTCTAGCACTTCTGTCGCAGTCGCACGATCCTCGGTTGCCGCCCCTCTTCAAAGTGGCACCGCACGGCGTCGCGGACTTGCTCGTGAAGCGCAAGCAGGTCGTCGGCCTCGGCGAAAATCGACTCCCCGAGCGCCCGCGCGGTATAGCCGCCTTCCGACGCCTCTTCAACCATGAAAATCAGTTCGTTCATAAAGCTCTCCACATGGCCGATTCTAACACCTCCCCGAAAGACCGCAGAGCTGTGCTCTGCCCAAGCCCCCATCAGCGTAGGGAAACAAGTGACAATGGTTATAAGCTCGTAAGGCGAACGACGGAGGTACTTTGGCAGATGGGGCAACCGGCCGCGATGCTAGCCGTCCATTGGTGCTTGCATAGCCCGCACGACCATCGTCCGATTCCGCGAAAAGGGGTCGCGCCTTGCAAACTCGCTGAGGGTCCTTCGGCAAGAATTGCCCTAGATTGGACCACCTCTTGGGCGACTCTAAGAGCGGAGGTCAAATCCACTTCGAAAAACTCCTTGCCTTTCACGCGTTGTGCAGACAGTTTTTTATGGATTTGCGCCTCATGTTGCTCTGGTGAGAAGCTTTCAAAGTACGCCTCAACTACAAACGGCTCTGGCACTCCCGTAGCTGCGTTTAACTCTTGGACCCTCTCATCAACTGGTCTTGCGGTGCATCCGATCTTCAGTAGTCCAGGCATTCTGGGATTTGACAGCAAATAGATATACCCTTTGATTGCCCGCGCCTCTAAGAGAGTGTGTCCGCAGGCGCTGCATCGGATGGTCGGGGAGTTCATGGTATCGGAAATGGTGGCACGGCATTGCCTCCCGCACCCTTCGCATCTCAGCGTCACTTCGAATAAAGCCATGGGACGTGCAACGAATGTTGGAATGCAAGATCGTTTTTCTAGCCTGGTGTTGTAACATTGGTCCGCACACAGGCTTCAGGCTTACAAAAAAGGGTGCGCTTGGCGTTCGCGGCTGGATTAAGTTGTCAGCGTTCCTCAAGACACAGGATTACTTCATCCCAAGTGCTATCACCTGAGCCAACTCTTCCGCTAGCGACTATGTAAGTGTCATCCCAGCCTTCTCCCGGCCCAGGGGGCAGAAAACCTGCCGGAAACGTAACTGGCCCACCGAACGTTTTTCCGTCTTTCTCCAGAAGGACCCTTACAGGCTTCATTATTTCACCCGGCTCGCACGCTCTCAATCTCATTTTTCCGTCTCCGTCATCATATTCTCTAAAGCTTAAGGTATTGTACAGCACTGTAAAACAAAAGCAAAAGGGGCGCACGATGTGCGTCCCTTGGGTTTTGCTGTCGACTGTCAACTGTGGACTGCCGATCATGCAAAAACCAGGCGACCCTTTGGGGCGGGAATTGGCCGTCCCAAGCCTTTCGCAGTTTCAAGCCACTCTTGAATCACCGTCTCGGCATTCTTCAGGGCTTCTCCATAGGTCTTGCCGTCGGCCGCGCAACCGGGAAGCTCGGGTACCTCGGCGATGAACGCTTGATCCTCCTCGCTCCAGTAAATAATCATTTCATACTTTGGCATCGGGTATGTCTCCCAGTTTGTATTTCAATAGAATGGCGCGTACCTGCTTCACCTGATACGGCTTGGCCTTTGACCCTTTGGGCTGGAGGTTGACGATTTCCGCCACGCCATCCTTCCAGAAAATATGATGGCTGCCTTTAATCCGCTCCTGAAATCCCAACCGCAGCAGCAGATTTCGAACTCCGGCAAACAAGATATTCGCATCGGAAGTTCCACGGAGGATTGCGTCAAGAACCTTATCCGCCATTGTAGAATCAACCCGCAACGTGAAACGCAAGCTTTCTCCACGGCATATTAAGCGACAACTCCCCAAAAAGCAAAACGGCCCAGCAAATAGCCGGGCCGTTTGTGATTTAATCCCGGCGACGACCGACTCTCCCACGCAGTTACCCGCGCAGTACCATGGGCCCTGGAGGGCTTAACTACCGTGTTCGGGATGGGAACGGGTGTGACCCCTCCGGTATGATCGCCGGAAAGTTTTAAGAACAGTGATCAGTCATCAGTATTCAGTCATCAGTCAAACTGCTTCGACTGAAAACTGAGAACTGAAGACTGAGAGCTGTCTTCTGAATAGTGTGGCGTCCGTAAAGGCGGTATCAGTTTTCAGTAATCAGTAGTCAGTTAAAGCGAAAGCTCGCCCTGACTGATGACTGAAAACTGAGGACTGACAACTTCATTTGTTGATGTTCTGAGCAGATATATGGTCAAGCCGAACGGGCGATTAGGACTGGTAAGCTCAACGCATTACTGCGCTTACACACCCAGCCTATGTACGCGGTAGTCTTCCGCGGCCCTTCAAAGGGATTGCGTTCGAGTAGCACGCGAACGCGCGCCCTTGGGAGATCAAATCTTGGGGCGTGCTTCCCGCTTAGATGCTTTCAGCGGTTATCACTTCCAGACTTCGCTACCCAGCCGTGCCACGGGCGTGACAGCTGGTACACAAGAGGTCTGTTCATCCCGGTCCTCTC
>JASHSC010000414.1 GCA_030036915.1 Terriglobia bacterium | reverse complement strand
CCAGGAGCAATGCTCATGCACTCCCGTCCGATTCGCTGGTCGTGTTTAGCAGTTCTCATCGGTGCGCTGTGCTTTGGGGTAAGAACCATGGTCGGACAAACTCCCTCGCCCTGGCCTGCCGACGCGCCTCAGCACAAACTGTACGTCATCGGAAACGCCCACATTGACATTCCCTGGCTCTGGCCGTGGTCGGAGGCCATGGATGTGGGGCTCAGCACGTTCCGCTCAGCCCTCGACCGCATGAACGAATACCCCGATTTCAAGTTCACGGCCAGCTCCGCCATTCTCTACGAATGGGCCGCCTCCGCCGACCCCGGTATGATGACGGAGATTCGCAGGCGCGTCGCCGAGGGTCGCTGGGGCGTGGTGGGCGGATGGATCGTCGAGCCGGACGTCAACATCCCCAACGGCGAATCATTAATGCGCCAGGGGCTTTATGGCCAGCGGATTTTCCAACAGTTGGTCGGCCGGATGTCCAAGGTGGGTTACAACCCGGATTCATTCGGCCACACCGGCACGTTGCCACAGATTTTGAAACTGCAAGGCATGAGCGACTACGTCTTCATGCGTCCCGGCGCGCATGAGAAAGAACTGCCCGCGGACGTCTTCTGGTGGCAGGGCGCGGACGGCACGCGGGTGCTCGCCCATCGCATTCCCATGAGTTACGGATTGACGCGCGACATTCAGCAGCACATGCTCGAATACCTGAAGCTCCAGGAGCCTACCAACAGCATGATGTTCTTTTACGGCGCGGGCGACCACGGAGGCGGGCCGGCCAAGGATACGATCAACTCCATCATGGAGATTATGAAGCAGCCCGGCGCACCCAAGATCATTTTCAGTACACCGGAGCGCTACTTTGCCGATATCGCTGGCGGCAAAGATTATCCGGTGGTGGATGACGATCTTCAGCATCACTCGGTAGGATGCTACACAGCCGTGTCTGAAATTAAGAAAGAAAATCGAACTGCGGAAGCGGATCTGGTGACGGGAGAAAAAATGGCGGAACTTGCCAATGTGCTAGTGGGCTTCCCTTACCCCAAGAGCGAATTTGCCAGTTCCTGGCGAAAGGTGCTGCTGATGCAGTTCCATGACAGCATGGCCGGAACGGCGCTGCCGGAGCAATACATCGTCGCGCGCGATGCCTACGGTTACGCGGATGAAGTGGCCGACCAGGCCATCCACCTCGCGGCGGCCAAGATTGCCTGGCAAATTTCCACCACGGACCCTTCTTCCGAGTACCTTGTCGTCTTCAATCCCCACGCTTGGCCGGCAACTTTGAACGTTCAATATGACCTGAACTGGCGCCTTCCCGACCAGCCCGGGCAATCCAACTCGCGCGTTGAGGATGAGCACGGCAACGCGATTCTGCACCAGTGGACGGCCGCGCAAACCGTGCAGGGATCTCGCCGGGGATTGCTGTTCCAGGCGCCCGTGCCCGCCTTCGGCTACCGCCAGTTTCGGGTTCGCCACATCGACCCCGTTCCGGCTCCGCAATCCGCCGTTACCGCCACTGACCGAAGTCTCGAGAACGAGCACCTGCGCGTTACCTTTTCTGACGATGGAACGATATCCATGTTTGATAAGGACGCTGGAGCCGAAGTTTTCCACGGAGGTGCCGCCGGCGCGCGCGCCGTGGTGATTAATGACCCAAGCGATACCTGGAGCCATGACGTTCACGCCTACACGCAGGAAATCGGCCAGTTCGGGAGCGCGGGTTTTCATGTGATGGAGCAGGGTCCCGTCCGCGCCACACTGCGTGTGCGCACCGGTTACGGCGCCTCGTTCATGACCACCGACTGGATGCTCTACGCTGGCGCTCGTTCGCTGGAAGCGCGAGTCTCGCTCGACTGGCACGAGCACCAGAAAATTCTGAAGTTTTCATTCCCCGTTGACGTGCAGAATCCCGTTCCGACTTACGAAATCGCCTACGGATTCAAAGTGCGCAAAGCCAATGGGAACGAGGACCCCGGCCAACGCTGGATTGATGTTTCAGGCGACCGAAATGGTGCGACTTACGGCCTCAGCGTTTTGAATGACGCCAAATACGGCTATAGCGTGCAGGACAACGATATGCGCATCTCCATTGTGCGCGGAGCCCCCTACGCCCACCACCAGCCTGCTAAACTCGATCCCAACAAAGAGTACATCTGGCAGGACCAGGGCATTCAAACCTTCCGCATGATCCTGGTTCCGCACTCTGGAACCTGGCAGGACGCCGGCATCGTGCGTATGGCCGAGGAAATGACCGCGCCCGTGCCGGTCCTCTATCAGGGAATTCACCGCGGCACGCGAGCGCAGTCCGCTTCATTCCTCTCCGTGGATGTTCCGGACGTTGTGGTTTCCGACGTCAAGCAATCGGAAGATGGAAACGATTTGATCGTTCGCTGCTATGAGACGGCAGGACACGCCACCAAGGCGACGATTGATCTGGGATTGGTGCACCGAAAGTGGACGGGAGAATTTCATCCGCTGGAGATCAAGACGCTTCGTGTGCCGGTGACGGGCGGAGGCAGCATTCGCGAAGTGAATGCACTGGAGCAGTGACAGAAAATCAAAATGTAAGATGTAAATGGTAAGAGGTAAAAAGGTAAGGACCCGCCCTTCGATAGGTTTGGGATTTGGTCTGTCGCTGGGCGAGTTGGTTTATTGAAGGATTCCCATCGCCTTTTCGACGCTTGCGCCACCATGCACAACTGCCTGCAATGCGCGAATCATGCGGTCCGGATGGGGATGCTGGTAAACGTTCCGTCCGTACACAACTCCTGCGGCCCCTTGCTGAATCAGCTTGACGGTCCGCGTGAGGATTTGAAGATCCGGCACTCGGGAACCTCCGCGCGGCAGCATGGGACGGGGAAGGGCGGCTTCCACCACGCGGTGGTACTCCTGAATGTTATCGTCAATGTCGGCTTTCACGATGTCCGCGCCTAATTCCACGGCCAGCCGCGCGAGCGCCAGGGTTTGGCCGATGTCGGCGTTGTTTTTGAATCCGGCGCCCTGAGTTGGAATCAGCACCATGGGCTCGATCATGAGCGGCATTCCGTAGCGCTCGCACCGCGCCTTAAAGTGCACGGCGTTCTCCACGCAATGCCGGTGCAGGTCCGGATGCTCCTCGAGCCAGAACAGGTTGATGACGATGGCTGCGGCGTCCAGCGCCACGGCCTGTTCCACGGCATCGTCAATGTATTTGCAGAACACTTGCTTGGGCGTTGGCAAGTGGTAGACATTCATCACATCGGCGCGCACCACGAGGGCAGGCTTGGGTTTCTGCGCAAGGTCCTGAAGCTGGTGCGCCTGCCCGAGGGTCAGGATGATGCCGTCGGGATTCCCGGCGGCTACCGTTTCCACCACTTTCTTCAGGTTTTCCATGCCCGCAAGCGTGGTGGGATCGTTGGCGAACCCGTGGTCCAGCGCAATTTGCAGGCACTTTCCCTGGGGAGTGAACAATCGATTGAGTCTGGGTTCGACGGACATTAGTCGTAATACTCCAGACCCAGGTGGGTAATCAGCTCTTCACCCCGCAAATGCCGCAACGTGTTCTTGAGCTTCATGAGCTGAATGAAGACGTCGTGCTCGGGATACAGGCTGGCGGCGCACATGGGACTCTTGAAGTAGAACGACAGCCACTCCTGAATGCCCATCTTGGCGAGCGCCGGGGTGCGCTGTGCGAGGTCCATGAAGAGCACCAGGTCCAAGGCCATCGGTGCGGCTAGGATGGAATCGCGATACAGGCCGTTCACCTTGATTTGCATCGGATAGCCAAGCCAGCCGAAGATGTCGATGTTGTCCCAGCTCTCCTTGTTGTCGCCGCGGGGCGGGTAATAATTAATCCGCACTTTGTGGTAGTAATTCTTGTAGAGCTCGGGATAAACGTCCGGTTGGAAGATGTATTCCAGAACCGACGCCTTGGTGACTTCCTTACTTCGGAAATTGTCAGGATCATCCAACACTTCGCCGTCGCGGTTGCCGAGAATATTGGTGGAGTACCAGCCGGTCACTCCCAGCAGTTTGGCTTTGATTCCCGGCGCGAGCAGCGTCTTCATGAAGGTCTGGCCGGACTTAAAGTCCTTGCCGCAGACCGGCACCTTCTTCCTGACCGCGCAATTCGCAAGCGCCGGCATATCCACAGTCATGTGCGGAGCACCATTGGCAAACGGCACGCCCAGCTTCAGCGCCGCGTAGGCGTAAATCATGCTCGGCGAAATATCCGGGCTGTTGTTTTTCAGGCCGCGCTCAAAGGTTTCGATGGTCTCGTGAACCGGCTGTGCTTCCGTGTAGACTTCCGTGGAAGCGGCCCAGATCATCACCAAACGGTCGGCGCGCGAGCGCTTCTTGAATTTCTCAATGTCGTCCATCACCTGCTCGGCAAGGTCCATCTTGGTGCTGCCGGTTTTCACGTTGTTGGGATGCAGGTTTTTCACCCACTTCTGTTCAAAAGCCGCGGGCATGGGCTCGATGTCCTTCAGAAATCCCTTGAGCTTTTCGGTATGCTCTTTGCCCAGAACTCCAGCTTTTTTCGCCGCCACGTAGGCGTTGTCCGTGAAAAGGTCCCATCCGCCGAAGACGACATCTTTGAGATTTGCCAGGGGGACAAAGTCCTTGATCTTGGGAACACGCTTATCGGTGCGCTTGCCGAGGCGGATGGTGCCCATTTGCGTGAGTGAGCCCACAGGAAGCGCGAGCTTTTTGCGGATTGCCTCCACGCCTGCAATCATCGTTGTCGTAACTGCCCCCATCCCGACGGTCAAAACCCCCAACTTGCCTTTCGCTGGTGCAATCGGAAGTGCCTTCTTTGCCACTTTCTTCTCCTCTCTGCATGGTTGAGAATAAATCGCTGAAACCAAATCGACCATGTTTCACTAAGCTCGAAAGATTTGCAACAAAATTTGTGTCCGCTTTCGTAGCACGGCCATCCTGGCCGTAGCCATTCACGGGCTGGACGCCCGCATTGTAGCGGCGCTCACAGAGCGCCGCTACAGGGATATCCTTCCCCCGCCGCACTGAATTTCTCAAAGCGCGCCTTCGCGTCCGCAATCGTCGGCCGGCCTTGCGAGTCTACGAACCCCGGCAGCCCTTGAGACACCAGCTTCTGATGGCCCAGCATCAGCGCGGCACTACGCCGGAACCATGGCTCGAATTCCGGATCGAGCGCAAACGGGTCAAGCATGGGCCGAGTTTCCGGCGTGTTGTGCTCGGTTCCATTAAACACTGGCCACCAGCGCTTTTGCGCGGCGGAGACAATTTCTCGCAGCCGCTCTCGCGTGTTGCGGACGGGGATGACCTCTACCGCGTAAAATCCTCGAGCTTCGAGGTTTTCCAGCAGAGCTTCGATGTTCTTTTCGCCGTCCAATATTGGATTGCCCAAAATCGGGTACGTGGGAATCGCGCCGAAGGCCAGAAAGATTGTACGCAGATCGGCCACGGAGACGAAGGCGTCCGGGTCTTCGGCAACATAGCACGGCGCGCCTGCTTTCAGCAGCTTTGCCCGCAGGAATATCTGCAAGCTGGCATCGTCATCCGCGTGTGGAGCAGCTACGCCGCATAAGGTGGTCAGAACCTCGGCAAACGGTTGCGCCCGGCGGGTGGCCGTGTCGCGGAGCTTCAAGAGTGCGGCAAAAGCAATGTGCCGCTCCGTGGCATTGCCACGCGGCGTGAGCGCTACAACGTCGGACCAAGCCGGGCCGTTCACGCCGAGCTTCTTCATGAAAAGGTCGGCAAGCTTAAGCGTCATTTCCCGATTGCGGCGTTCGAGCGCGCCCCGCATACGCGTGAGGGTCAGCATCTCATTTGAAGATTCCGCGGGGACGCGCGTAATGCCTTTGCCGCACAGGTAAATCCGCCCGGGATTATCGGGATCGTTCAGTTTAACGCCGGCGTCGGCCGATTCCCGGTCCATGGCCACGGCTTCCAGCGAAAAGGTCGCGGAGATTCCCGCCACCTGGCAGGCGCGGCGAAATTCCTCGTGTCCGGCGATGGTGTAGTGATCGTTGATCCCGAGAACTGCCAGGCCCTCACGCGCCGCCTGCCATACCGCCTCGGATGGCGAGCGGAATACGCTGAAGGATTCGCTGGTATGAATGTGGCAGTTGGTTCCGCGATGCGGGTGCGGGCCGAGCTGCGCGCACAATTGCCCCAGAGCTTCGAGACGCTGGTCGAGCGTGCCGCGATATAGCTCCGTTTCAAGCTCGCGGTTTTTTTCGTTGCTCATCGCACCATCACCTGTCCGCCGTCCACCACCAGAGTGTGACCGGTGATGCAGCGCGCCGCATCGGAGCATAGAAAGACCACGGCTGCGGCCACATCCGAGCGTTTGATGTCGCGCTTCAAGGCGGTCAAATTGATGTAATAGGGAATGACTTCTTCGGGCTTGATCCCCTTTTTCTTGGCCGCGCTCTTGATGTATTCAGGATTCCAGATTTTCGAACCTTCGAAGACGTTGCCGGGCGCGACGGCGTTCACGCGAATGCCGTCTCCACCCAACTCCAGCGCCCACCCACGCATGAGGTGAAGCTCGCCGGCCTTGGTGGCGTTGTAGGCGGAGTTGTTTCTCGATGCCTCAAGGCCGCTCTTGGAAGACAGCAAGATCATCGCACCGCCATCACCCTGCGCGCGCATGATTCGCGCGGCTTCTCGCGCCACCAGGAAGTAACCCGTCAAGTTGATGTCGAGCGCCAGCTTCCAGAGATGCAAGGGTGTGTCCACCAACTCATAAGCCGGAGCGATTCCCGCCGCGCATACGACGATGTCCACTCCGCCCCAGTGGCGAACGACTTGGTTAAATGCTGCGGCGACGGAATCTTCATTGGTGACGTCCATGTGCACAGGAAATGTGCGAATTACAGCGGCGGACTTGGTCGCAGCGTCTTTTGCTCCCGCGTCGTCTACGTCGCAGAAGGCCACGGCTGCGCCGGCTTCCACCAGTCCTTGCGCGATGCCCAGACCCAGTCCCGACGCCGCTCCCGTAACCAATGCGACTTTGCCTGCCAGAGCTTCCGTGGATTTCCCCAGAAGCGCTGACCTGTAGTGCTCCGCTTCCCAATTGATGATGAAATCCGCCGAGGCAGGGGAGAGGTTGTGCGCGCCGCCCCGCGCCGCCGCGCGATGGGTGATTTCACCCGCGGCCACGGCAAGCGCTTCCGCCGCTTCCAACTTCTTGGCATCGTCGGCAAAAAGAATTGATCCTACTTCTCGAACCACGGCAAGGCGCGGAGGAGCTTTCTCGGCGAGGGCGGTCTTAATCTTGCCTGGAAGCTCATCGATCGATTCGGCCAAGACCGCGTGAGCTCCCGTGTAGACAATGTGATCCGGAGTAAGCGATCCCGCAGCCAAAAGATTTGCGCGTTCGTCACACGCGATGGTGGCGAGATCGCCGTTGCGCGTCATCCGCGCGAAGGGGACAGTTCCTTTCGCCTCGCGCCAGCCGCGGCGGACCGCTACCATGGCTTTGCGCAAGGTCGCGGAATCCAATTCGGGCGGCGTGCGAACCGGCGCCATGCCCGGTCGAAAATAACCCTCGCAGCGATTCGCCCACTCTTCGTGCAGGGACAGGCAGGCGCTTGCTTCTTCCGCCGCAACCAGCAGCCCATGATTCCCCATGAAAATCACGGTGGGCATGCTGCCGTGCGTGCGCCGGTAATCCTCGGAAGCGGATTTGATGGTAAGCGCAAGCTTCCAGCCGGGGTCGGTGTAGGGAATCCAGAGCGGAGGAGCCTCGCCCGGTCGCGTGATCTCTTCCAGAGCCTTCACACCCGGCCCACAATTCACTGCGTTGGCCGCAACCGAGTGAGTGTGAATCACCACTTTGCCGAGGATGGCGTGCAGAGCCGTTTCGACCGACGGGCGGCCGCTGCCTCCCGTGACCGCGGCGTAGAAATGTTGCAGCACCTGCGCCTCACGCGCATCAGTTTCGAGCGTGGCAAGATCGGTGCGATCGAAAATGCTCAGCACGGCGGGCACATTCACTTCCACCCAGCCCGTCGACGCGCTCATCGCGGAAAGGGGAACACCGCTCGACTTGATGGCCATGCTTTTTCCGTCGGCGGATTTGATGGAAGTGTTGCCACCGCCCGCCTGGACGTACTCCGGCCGCACGCCGACGGCGCAGGAAATCTCAATAAGCTGCGCCAGCGATTGCTTGTCCATGTTCTGTGCCGTTATTCGCAATTAATGACGGACTTGATCCCTTGTCCGGCTTCGATCACCGCGTAGGCGTTGACCATGTCCTGAAGATTGAAGCGATGAGTCAGGAATCACTCCCAGGGCAGGTCGTCGCGCGAGACCATGGCCTGGGCCTGGTGGTAGTGCTGGAGGTTCGAGGCAAAGCAGCCGAACACGGAGATCTCGCTATAGTGGATCAAGTTGGTGTCCAAGGGAATGATGGGGTCATCCTTGGGCACTCCCGCGAAGAAAGAGATGCGGCCCTTCTTTCGCACCAGCTTGAGGGCATCTTCCTGCGGAGACTTCACCGAACAGCAGGTGACAACGATATCGAACTTCTCGCCCCCACCCGCTTCCAGAATTTTCTTCGCCGCGTCGCCGCCCGAAGTGTTTACAGGGGTGCCGACTCCGAATTCCTTGACGTATTCCAGGCGCGCCTGCGATCGATTGGCCACAAAAATTTCGGAGCAGCCACGCGCCTTCAGAATGGCGGCGTGCATCAGACCGACCGGCCCGGCGCCAATGATCACGGCGCGGTCGCCCGGCTGGGGGTTCAGGTACTCGACCCCATTCAGGCAGCAGGAGAGCGGTTCGATGAGCGCGGCGCGCTCCACCGACATGGAGTTGGGAATGGGAATGATGTTGCCTTGCGCAACGGCGGCGGCGGGAACCTTCAGGTAATTGGCGAAGCCTCCGGCGTAATCATAGCCGATGGCGGTAAAGGAATCGCACAAATTGTACTGCTTGCGCTTGCAGTAGATGCACTTGCCGCACCCAACCACTGTCCCCACCACGGCGTTCTGTCCCGTGCGCAGGCCGCTGTTCACCCCGGACCCGATCTCATAAACGGTTCCCACGATTTCATGGCCCGTGATAGCAGGCGGCACCACGTTTTTCTGGCCGTGAATGAAGATGCGCTTGTCTGTCCCGCATACCGAGCAGCGCTGCACGCGCAACACAACCTCTCCCGGACCTGCCTTGGGCTTGGGGACATCTTCGATGCGCACGTCCCCCACGCCGTGAAAAACCGCGGCTTTCATCAATTCAATCATTGACCTTCAGCCTCCTCCGGGTCGCGACCTGCTTGCCAATCCAAGATTCCGCCCTGCGGTGGAAGAGTTTGTAACCGAGTTTCATTGGATGGAATGGGTCAATTCTGCGTACGCGCCGCATAGCTCGAAAACCTCGCGAGCCCACCTACACTGCGACCAAGCGCGACGCGCAAATCAAAAATTATACACACGATTTGCCGAAGGTTCAACTTGCGCAGTCAAGGGGGCAGCGCCTCAGTCTGAACTTTGGGGCTGGCTTCGTACAGCTTCCATCGCACCCGTGGGTTGCAACGTCGCGCTCTGGGCGCCGGACGACAGTCTCGCCACGGCGGTACCACCGCTACATCGTAAAGTGAACCCGCCGAGTCCAGACGTGAGGTGGGGCGAACTCAATCTCCAGCAAAGCGGCTCAATAGCACTCAGGGCGAGCTCCGGAGGTCAAGGCTCGATTTCTCGGTGCCGACCTGATGACAGGCGGTAAGCTGCAGGCACTCAGCCCTGCAACGCCGGTCCGTGCCCTGCATGCTTCTCAAGAGCCTCTTCTACCCTTCAGCTCAGCATCCTGCTAGAAAATTAGCTTCAGAGCCAACTGGCCGATTCGCGGATCATTCGCGGCGCTGATGGTTCCGAAGCCTGAGCCGCTTACGCTGGTCGCCGGGTTACTGAGGTTGACGTTATTGAAGACGTTGAAGAACTCCGCGCGGAATTGCAAGCTGATCTGCTCATGGAGTGGAATGTTCTTGAACACTCCCATGTCCCAGGTAAACAAACCTGGTCCTGTTATGCTGTCTTTTGCCGTATCGCCGAAACCGCCTGCGGCGGGAAGAACGAAGGCATGGGGATTGAAGTAGTTCACGCAAGGAGCGCGCGTGCCGCAGGCGCCTGCGGCGGCGAATACAGCCTGTCCCGGCACCTGCACCGCGCGATCCTCACCCAGGCCTGTGGTGGATATGTCTGATCCGGCCAGAACCGTGAAATCGCTGCCTGATTCCGCCGTCACGATCCCGTTCCACTCCCAATCTCCCAGGAAGCTTCTGGTCACGCGATTATGTCCTGAAAGCATGGGAAGCGCCCACACGTAAGAAACGACCAGGTGATGGGTATGATCGTTCACCGACGGGCCGTAGTCCATTTGATGCCGGCCGGGAGAGTACCAGGGCAGGGTGGAGGTTGTGTCCGCCCCAATGGTGGAGGATCCATCCCCCCCGATGGGCATATCATCGAGGGATTTGGAATAAGTATAGGCGGACGTGAGGGTCAAATTCCTGGTCATGCGCCTTTTCAGAGTGATTTCCAGGGCGTTGAAATTGCCGTTGATGTCCTCGCTCGCCATGCCGATCGTCGAGTATCCAGGGAATAACGCCCGAGCGTTGTCTCCCAGAGTGCTGCCCGCGATATAAGTCGAGGGGTCAAGTTGAATGGTTTCTTGCGCGTGGTTGGCCTCCGAGCCGACGTAAGCCACCTGAAGCATCCAATTCCTGGCAAGCTCGCGCTCCACCATCAAGTCCCACTGATAGGTCACCGGAACTTTATATTTAGTTGAGGGGTCGTAACCGACCACCAGCACCGGAGGAGGGAACGCGGCGCTGCTCGCCGGTGGGTAGGTGGCCGGGAAGGGGTAGCCGACATAGCCCTGAACGGGAGCGCTGAAAGGTCCCGGCGGGGGGGTAAGGTTGAGCTGCGGGCTGAAGGGGGTGATGTCTGCATCGCGATTATTGACTACAGCGTTGGTCCGCGTATCGTAAAACGATCCGAATCCGCCGCGCACGCTGGTTTTCCCATTGCCGAAAACGTCGTAGGCGAAGCCCACGCGCGGCGCGAAGTTGTCGTAACTGCCGGTGACACCGTCAT
>JASHSC010000413.1 GCA_030036915.1 Terriglobia bacterium | reverse complement strand
TTGATCTCGGCGAGTGAAGTTTGGGTTTTTCCGCGCGGATTCGTAAAGGCCATGGCTCAATCCACAAAGTATCTTTCCGTCATATTCAGGAACTCCTGCGAAAAATCGTCCATCTGGGCCCCAAATGTTTTGATGCGTTGAAGAAAGACGTTGTAGAAGATGACGGCGGGAATGGCCGCGAACAGTCCCATGGCCGTGGTGATGAGGGCTTCAGCAATGCCCGGCGCGACGCTCTGCAGGCTGGCGCTGCCGGCCACTCCTAGGCCGTGAAAGGCGTCGATAATGCCCCATACCGTGCCGAACAATCCGATAAACGGCGTCACGGCGGCGGTGATGGCAAGCCATTCCAGCCAGGTCTCCAGCCGACTGAGCTCCGCGGACGCGCCGATTTGCAGCGCCCGCCGCACCGAGTCCAGGCTACGAATTCGCGGCTTGCCGGGATTCTCCGTCATCGTCGCCTGGCTTTCGATTTCGTGATAGCCCGACTGGAAAACCTCCGGCAGCGGGCTGGTTTTCAGGCTGCGGCAGAAGGCTCGAATCTCCGAAAGCTTCTTGCTCTGCCGGAAGACTTTGAGAAATTCCACGGACTCGCGCCGCGCCGCGCGGAATGTGCCAAATTTTCGTAGGATGATTGCCCAGGAAAAAATTGAGAAGGCCACGAGGATCAGCAGCACCGTTCTCGCCACGGGGCCGGTGTTTGCAATGAGTTGCCAGATTTCGCCTTGGTAAAAATCTTGCGTAAATCCCTGGTAGAAAACCAGAAGCGCAGCAGTCAATCAACCTCCTTGTCGAACCTCCAGCCGTGAAACTGCCCGTCAATTGAAACTAGCATACTGGTTTGGGGCAGTCAACGAAGCTCTTCCCTGTGGTAGACTCTCCGGGTCGCTCCCATGCTTCGCGAAATCCACATCCAAAACTATGCCGTCATTGATAACCTCACCGTGGAATTCGGGCCGGGGCTGAATCTGCTGTCGGGCGAAACCGGTTCGGGCAAATCGATTCTGGTGGATGCGCTCGGTTTGGCTCTGGGCGGGCGCGCTTCGCCGGAGGTGATTCGCAGCGGCGAGGACCGCGCGCAGGTGACCGCGGTTTTTTCAGCGGATGAAAAGCCTCCATGGAAGGAAGGAATTACAGCACTGGGTGTCGGGGGGAGCGAGGACGGAAACTTGATTCTGCGCCGCGAAGTGCAATCGGGCGGGCGTAGCCGCATGTTGTTGAATGATCAGCCGGTCACGCTCGGCGCCGTGCGCGCGTTGGCGAATTGCCTGGTGGAAATGCACGGGCAGAACGAGCACGTCGAACTTTTCGAGCGCGGCGCGCAGCTTAATCTGCTCGATCAGTTCGCAGGCGTGAGCGGCGAACTCGAATCCGTGGCCGCATTGCACGCGCGCCGGCGGGAGCTCGAAAAGGAACTTGAATCGCTCAGCCAGAACGAACAGGAGCGCCTGCGCACCGTGGACCTGCTGGCCTTCCAGGTGCGCGAGCTGGACGAAGCGAAACTCGAGTCGGGCGAAGACGCGCGGCTGGAGGACGAGCGCCGCGTGCTCTCAAATCTCGAAAAAATCCGGGCCGCCGCCGGCAGCGCCTTTCAGGAATTGTATGAAGATGAGGGCGCGGCCATCTCTCGCGTAGCCTCCGCGGCGCGCCAGCTAGAGGAATTGAGCCGGTTCGATTCTGCCGTCTCGTCCCAAGTCGAGTCAATGGCCTCCGCGCGCGCCTCGCTCGAAGACATTGCCGAGTTTCTGCGCGATTACATCGGCAAGCTTGAAGCGGACCCCGCTCGACTGGAGGAGATTGAAGACCGCCTGGCGCTGATCGATCGCCTGAAACGCAAGTACGGCAGCAGCGTGGGAGCGATTCTCGCCTATGCCGCCGAAACGCGCCAAAAGCTCGCCGGGCTGGAGCACGCCGACGAGCGGCGCGAAATCGTTCGCAAGGACTTGGCCCGAGCCGCAGCGGAATACCGCAAAGCTGCGGAGGTGCTATCCGAAAAGCGCCGCGAAGCCGCGCGCCGCCTGGTGAAACTGGTGCTCGCCGAGCTTGCCCAGCTTGGCATGGAGAAGACGCGCATCGAGATTCACTTCGAAAAAGCGCCGGAAGGGCAGGGAAGCGAGACTGGAATCGACGAAATCGAATTCCGCATCTCGCCTAATCCTGGCGAGGAGCTGCGTGCGATGGAAAAAATCGCCTCGGGGGGGGAAATCTCGCGCCTCATGCTGGCCTTGCGGACGGTGGTGGGCCAGGCGCGCGTGGGCCGCGCGAGACGCGGCTCTTGCTCAAGCGACGCCACATTCATTTTCGATGAAATTGACGCCGGAATTGGCGGTCGCGTGGCGGAATCGGTGGGCCAGCGCCTGAAGCGCCTGGCGCGCGATGCCCAGGTGCTGTGCGTCACTCATCTGGCGCAAATCGCCTGCTTCGCCGACCGCCATTTTTATGTGGAAAAATCCGCGCGGGCGAATCGAACGATTACGACCATTAAACCTTTGTTGGGTGACAAAGAACGCGCGGAAGAATTAGCCAGGATGCTTTCAGGAAGTCAGATTACCGAAGCCGTGCTCAAGCACGCCGCCACCATGCTGAGGCAAGCGGCCGGATAGCCCTGCGCGCCCGCTCGAAGCAATCGGTGGCAAAGCTTACCGCGCTATAGCCAAATCCCAGAGTAATTCCGGGTGAAGCGGCCTGAAAAACATGCCAAAAGACAGAGTAGAGGCGGGCAATACCCACGGCGGGGCGCTTCACCGCCGTGGGCGTGTCACGTTCAGGTAGCCGATCGACGTGCAAAGGACCCGAGTCGCCCGACGCAAGGGGTTCGCGAGCGCCGCCGAGAATAGGCAGCGGCCTCTCTTCGGCAAGATGATCCGGTGATTTTGCAGCGCTCAGCATTCTCAGCATCCCTCATTAGCATTCAGACGTTCCTGGAGGCGTCAGGTTACCGCCTCACGAAGCCGTGCCAGCCGCCCACAAAGCCGCGGCCAAATCCGCCAATCACCACTCCACCAACAACAGGGGGATAATAGGCGGGCGGGTAGTAGTACGGGTAGTACGCCGGACCGTAGGAGTAAGGGTAGGGATAGCCGTAATAGCCGGCCTATCCGGGGTAGTAGGAGAAGCCGAATCCGAAGCCATAACCACGACCCCAGCCGTAGCCGCCCCGATATCCGCCCCAACTGCCGCCATAATATCCGCCGCGAGCGGTCTGGCCGCTGAACGACCCTCCGATTCGGCCACCACCGTAGCTGAAGCTTCCGCCCCCATAGCTTCGTCCGCCGTTGCCGCTATAATGAAAACTTCCCGATCCTCCACCGATGTGCCCGCTGGCCGAAAACCCGTGCCCCTGCGCAAAGCCCGTCCCCGCCACCGCCAGAGCAATCGCTAATGCCATGACTACCTTTTTCATATTGCCCTCCTGCTTCCTGATCGTCGACCTCCCCAAGTGGGCGAAAGCCAACCTAGGCGTGCTAGAGCAATTGAGGGGCCAGTTTAAATTTACTGTAAGTGATTGAAAACAATGGTAAACTTAGCCCGCGTCGGTGACCAAAATCCACCATCGCGGTGGTGGATTTGGGCCGGTGGGTGGGACAAATCAGGTCAGACAGGCTCTACTCGAGGTTCACTTGGATCTCTGCCTTTGAAGCGTACAGTCACCCCGCCGCCTTCGGCTTCACCCGTTCTGAATCAGGAGGCGTGGCGCGACAGCGCGGGGTGGTCGCGCTTCATCCAAGAAAGCCATGTTTTGTCGCCCATTGACATCCGTCCCGGAACCCCCTACGCTGGGCTTTCGAATTCTTCACTCCTCCAGCAGACACTTATGGCGAAATGTTCCGCTTGCAAGCAGCAATTTGACGCGCCCTTCTGGAAGTTCGCCACGCTTTGCCCTCAATGCCAGGTGGCGCAGGGGGTACTTCGTGCCAATTTGCAGGCCATCACACCGGCGTTTATCGTCACACCCATCCTGGTGGGTTTGAATGTTCTGGTTTTCATTGCCATGGTGGTCTCGGGCGTTTCCTTTATGGAGCCGGACACGGCCGACCTGATTCGCTGGGGAGCCAGTTTCGGCCCCTACACGCTGGGCGCTCAACCCTGGCGAGCATTCACATGTATGTTCGTCCACATCGGAATATTGCACTTGCTCTTCAACATGTGGTGCCTGTGGAGCCTAGGTCTGATCGCCGAGCGCTTGATGGGCAATTGGAATTTCTTGCTTCTTTACCTGCTCAGCGGCTTGGGGGGGAGCGTTTTCAGCCTGTGGCTCCATCCCCAACTGGTAAGCGCCGGCGCTTCGGGAGCGATTTTCGGCGTGGCGGGGGGGCTGGTCTCAATTCTGGCCCTGAAGAAAGCGCAAATCCCCAAGGCTGCGATTCAACGAACCCTGAAGAGTGTCCTGTTCTTCGTAGGCTACAATCTGCTCTACGGGCTGCGAGGAGGAATTGACAACGCCGCGCACGTGGGGGGCTTGGTCGCAGGGCTGGCGCTTGGAGCCTTCATGCCGGGGCGGCGAATGTTCGCCACCGCCACCAGCGGATCGGTGCCTCCGACACCTTCGGCAATCCAGGAGGGCACTTCCGCCTCCTATTTTAGTTTCGGAGTCGCCGCGCTGGCGTGCGTTTTGGTGGCCGGGTATGGCTATACACGCCGCTCGCACGGCCCGCTGAATTCCCCCACAGAGCAATTCGAAATCGAGATGTTTAAATTGGGGAAAGACGACCGTGCTAGCCTGGTGGAAGGAGCGAAACTGCTACAAGGCGGCAAGTTGGACGACGCCATTTCACGCCTGGCCGCCATCACCGGACGCGTTCCCCAGTCTGCGGCGGCGCATGCGCTACTGGGGGAGGCCTACTACCAGAAAAAGCAATACGACCAGGCCATTCAGGAACTCCACACCGCCGTAACCCTCGCACCGGATCTCGCCGTGGCGCACTCCGATTTGGCCATGGCGTTCATGTTCACCCGCCAGGATCCCCTCGCCATCCAGGAATACCGCACTACACTGCGCCTGAATCCCCGCGATGCCAATGCGCACAACAACATGGGCGTCCTGCTCGAGCGGGCTAACGACCTGAAGGGATCCCTGGCGGAATTTCGCGCCGCTGCTGCGCTCGACCCCAATAACGATATGTATCAGGGTAACTTCGAACGCATATCCAGGCAGGTCGGGGCGAAGTGAGTTGAATCATTGCCCCGTGTTTTGGCCGATCTAAAACCTTGCGGAAGGTTGTGGGTATCCCTAGCCTCGTGAAGGTCCCGAGCGGGGGATGCCCGCACTGCAAAATTCAAACTGCGGCAGCAGTTTGCTATTGTTTTTGAAACATTTCGTTTTGCGCTATACTGTCACAGTCAGCTCAGTGCTGCTCAATGGGAAATGACCTTATTCAAATCGGAAGTGGCGTGCCATCGGGAGGCGCCGCAGTCGTCGCTTCACGCTCACCGGATTTTTCACCCGCCATCACCGCCAACGGCAAATCGTTTTACATCGAAACCTTCGGCTGTCAGATGAACGTGCACGACTCGGAGAAAGTGGCCGGCGTGCTGATGGCGCGCGGCTATCGCCCTGTGGAGACGCACGACGACGCTGATATTATTCTCTACAACACGTGCAGCATTCGTGAAAAAGCCGCGCAAAAAGTCTTTTCGCGGCTGGGAGCATTCCGCAAGGCGCGTCAATCCACGCGAAAAATCATCGGCGTGCTCGGTTGCGTGGCGCAGCAGGAAGGCGAGCGATTCTTCGAGCGCGCTCCGCAGGTGAGCCTGGTGTGCGGCTCGGCGAGCTATGCGAAGCTACCCGAACTGCTCGAGCAACTGGAAGCAGGAAATCGCCGCGTGAAGGGGCTCGACCTCGACACCGAGGATTGCTTCGAAACGGAATTCACGCGCCGTGACAATCGCTATCGCGCCTACCTGACGATTATCGAAGGCTGCGACCAGCGCTGTGCATTCTGCGTGGTGCCCATGACGCGCGGGCCGGAACGCAGCCGCAGCGGCGCGAAGATCGTGGCCGATTGCCGCCGTCTGGTGGACCAGGGCTTCACCGAAATCCAGATTCTGGGCCAGATTGTGAACGCTTGGGGGGACCCCTCGCCCGCGCATTGGAGCTTTGCGGAACTGCTGGCGCGCGTCGCTGAGGTTCCGGGCGTGCGCCGCGTGCGTTTTACCACCTCGCATCCGCGCTATTTCACTCCGGACATTGTCGCCGCCATCGATTCCCACCCCGCGCTCTGCGACCAGATTCATTTGCCCGTGCAGGCGGGCTCCACGCCGGTGCTGGCGCGCATGCTTCGCGGCTACACGCGCGAGGAATATCTGGAGAAAATCAACTTTATTCGCCGATCGCGGCGGCCCATCAGCCTTTCGACGGACATGATCGTGGGCTTCTGCGGTGAGACCGAGCACGATTTCGAGCAGACGCTCAGCCTGCTGGCGGAAGTGGAATACGACCAGGTGTTCTCCTTCAAATTTTCGACGCGGCCCAACACGCCCGCGCAGAAT
>JASHSC010000412.1 GCA_030036915.1 Terriglobia bacterium | reverse complement strand
TGAATTGAATGGGGCCGTCCGATTCAAGCTTGGTGGAGAGGTCGATCAGACGGTCGCCGTGCTTCGCGACAAGCGCCTCAGCCGCCAAGCGGGGGCCAATCGATTTGGCAACCTCGAGGGCGGTGGTGCCCTGCGGATACTCGCGGATTGAGCCATCAGGGAATGTAATGTGAAGATCAGCCATCAGCTCGAAAGACTTCCTGCCCGTAAAGTGTGAAACCTAAATATAGCAATGACTTGACATTATGGTCAAACTGCGGGCAGTAATCCGCAGAGGCAATTTGAGGGCTGCGGGGGGGAAGCCCGACGCTGGGTGCAACTTTCTGTAAACCTGTACACGCGACACGAGCCTTGCCCCCCTCCTCGGTTAAACGCAAGCTCTGCCCAAAATGTGAAGGATAACACCCTGAGTTGGAACAATTAACAAATTCCATTCACAAGACTCCTTGTGCCATACAACCGTTTAAAACAACCGTTCGGCGCAATCTCCTTAACCTTAACTCCTCTAACTCGTATCATTTGCGTGCATCTCAGGATCGAGGGACCTTGCGGGTCGATCACCCATCGTAGGTCCGAAGCACCGCATCGTTCAATGAAATGCGAAATACTAAGGTGGCTATCGAGGTGCAGGATTTTTTGCTTGATTTCCGGTTTACCCACCATGGCGGTCAAAGATTGATCGTCACCATTTAAGGGGAGAGGATTATATACCATGCCAAGAATTAAAGGTCAGCGGCTGATGAAGTACCTGGACCAAGCCGTTTGTTCGACGGCGGGGGTGGTATTCGACACAGTTCAATTTTTCAATAAATACCGCCCGAGTCCGACCTTCACCCCGAAGTGGTCTGACAAACCGCTTTTGAAATCATGGCAGAAAACCAAGCCCCAACTAGGGTGGCCGCGCCAGACAGACTCGCTCTGCCCTGAGTGCGTAAAAGACGCGCGCGCCAAAATCATGAGTGGCGACGAGAACTGGCGCTCGCTGCTTACCGAAAAGACCGGTGAGATCAAGGCGACGATCATCGAACGCGACGGTCAGGTCTGGATGGTGAAGGACTGCCCCATCCACGGCCACTTTGAGGACATGATGGCCGTTGATGTGAATTTCCTGAGCTGGATCGAACGCAATTTCCCCGGCCGCGATATTCGCGCCCACAATGACGAGGGCCTGCACAACCACGGCTCAAGCTCCATCAAGCACGGTCGCGGATCGGTGCTGACGGTGGACCTGACAAACCGCTGCAACATGATGTGCGACCCCTGCTTTATGGACGCCAACCAGGTTGGCTTTGTACACGAACTGACTTGGGAAGATGTTAAAGAGATTCTCGACAACGCCATCAAGATCAAGCCTCGACGCCAGATGTCGGTGCAGTTTTCCGGTGGCGAGCCCACGATGTCCCCCTACTTTATCGACGCGATTCGCTACGCGCGCAAGCTGGGTTACAACAGCGTGCAGGCAGCCACGAACGGCATTGAGTTTGCGAAGGACAAGAATTTCTGCCGCCGGGCATTTGAGGCGGGTCTGCGTTACGCTTATCTGCAATTCGACGGCATCGGCAACGACGCCAACAATCATCGCCAGGTGGGGAACCTTTTTGATGTCAAGTTGCGTGCGATTGAGAACATGCACGAGGCGGGCATCGAAATCATTCTGGTCATCACGATTGTGAACAACGTCAACAACGACCAGGTTGGGCCCATCGTGAATTTCGCCCGCGAGAATCCCAAGAAAATCGCCTTCGTCGCCTTCCAACCGGTTTCCTTCACCGGCCGCGACGAGGATATCACTCCGCAGCGCCGCCTGCGGCAGCGCTACACGCTCGCGCACCTGGCGGGTGACGTAAAGAAGCAGACAGGGATTACCGAGCCCACGCGGGACTGGTTCCCCATCTCCATGTTCAGCGCATTTGCAGATTTTGCGGATTTGGTGAAGGGCCCCGAAGCGCAATGGGGCATGGTCAGTTGCGGGTGCCATCCTAACTGCGGCGTGGGCACAGCACTGATGATCAACAAGGAAACCAAGGAGTGGGCCCCCGTACCGCAATTCCTCAATGTACCTGGCTTGGTGAAAGACATCCAGAAAATTACCGACGCCGGCCGCGGCAAGAAGTTTTCCAACTTCATGCTGGGCATGGGAATCCTGAAGAACTATAAACCCTTCAGTGCCCCCAAGAGTTTGGCGCTGATGGATCTGATCAAGAAGTTTGACAAGTCCTTTGCGCTCTCCGGAGAGAAGAAAACACGTGAAAAGTACGGTGCATCAGACCCCAACCGCACCCTGGAAGACGCGTTGAAGCGGCGTTCAGACCCCTGGAACCTGCTCTTCATCGCCGGAATGTGGTTCCAGGATCTTTTCAACTATGATTTCCGCCGCACCGAGATGTGCATCATCCCCTATGCAACCCAACTGGGAGAGATTTCGTTCTGCGCGTACAACACGGGCATCGGCTGGCGAAAGATCATCGAGAATATGTACAAGAATGCCAGCGTCGCCGAGTGGTACAAGACTCACGGCAAGCACGCGATCTATGCCAAAGGAAAGAGCGTGGAGCTTGATACCACCAAGCACTCCCTCACGGTGAATGCCGAGGACGCAGCGCGCGTTCGAACCCTTGAACACGACGTTCCTCTCACCGCAGCGGAAGAGGAAAAGGCCCGGCGCAAGGCCGCGTGGGAAGCACAACAGGCTGTCCAGGCTCGGAAGGTTTACGAGGAGATAGTTTTACAGAAGCCTTCTTCTGAACTCGTTCAGATTGGCGCTGCCACGAAGAGAGAAGAGGAGAAAGTGTCCGTCTAACCCTGCTTTCTCGCATAGATCAAAAAAAGGCCGTCCCCGGGGGCGGCCTTTTTTGTTGACGGGCTCAGAATCCCAACTGACAGAGGGCAATTTGTGGGAATTGATTCAGTTTAATGATGGTCCTTCGACAACCGAACGAGAGGCTTCATGAGGAAATCGGCGCAGATTTCCTTGAGCATTTCCTGATTTGCGGGCGGGAGGTTGAGGAACTCCAACCCCACCTGGCCCTGCTCCCCTTTCCAGGCTACTACTGCTGCCGCTTGGAATTCCCGGCCTTTCCAAGAAAGGGCAAATTCACACTCCTGGTGGATCTCCAGGGTCGGAGCACTTTCGAGCAGGCAACCGAGAGCACACAGGTCTTCTATCATTACCGCCAAGGTGTTGCTTTCAGCCGGCAGCTTGAGGCTGGCTTTAACATGAGCCGAATAACGGGGTACTCGTCGTCTTTCGTCGGGCATGGGCAGAGTGTAATTCGACTTTGTTAAAATGGCAACCCAGTTTGAACACGCAAGTTGATGAATTCAGCAGAATTCTTAGGATTTTTCAATGACCCCGCCAGCCTATTGCGCTGGGCATGAATTTGTGAACCGAGTTGAGGATGGGCTTAACGGTGGCGCCTGCGCAGGAACTAATTGCATATTCACCCCTTGGAGCGGTATATTTTACCTTTGCTCGCAGATTGTCCGCCCCTCTGCCTTACCCGGCGCGCAGGTTGCGCAAGCCATCTCCGGGCAAGTATTGAAAGTCGATGAAGCGCCCCACACATGCCGGCACCAAAAGCAAGCCCCTCGCAATGGTTGCCGCCGGCCTCTGCTTATTTCAAGCGACTGTGATTGCAAACGGGGCACGAAACGCACCCCAAACAAACGCGGCAACAGAAAGTCCGCGCGCGACGATTTCTTTCGCTCGCGAAATTGCGCCGATCTTTCAAAAGAATTGCGTCCCCTGCCACAGTAGCGATAAGCCGCAGGCCGGTCTGAGGCTTGACAGCGAAGCTGCCGCACTGAGAGGCGGCGATTCGGGCAAGGCCATTATTCCGGGCAACAGCGAAAAGAGCCCATTGGTGATGCGCCTCCTGGGCATCGGAGAAGCCGCTCGCATGCCCATGGGTGCAGACCCGCTTCCGGCAAGTCAAATCAAGCTGATCCGCGCCTGGATTGATCAAGACTCATTCGCGGAGAGCCGAAACAACCAGAGCCCATCGGCGGATCAATCGCCAACGGACAGGGGGAGCATGTCTCTGGTCGCCGCACATCCGCAATTGTCTGAGCAAGGCATTTTTGCTCGCGACGTTCGCCCGATTCTCGCCGCACGCTGCTATGCCTGTCACGGTTCCCAAGTTCAGCAAAACGGTTTGCGCCTGGATTCGCTCGCTGCAATCCTGAAGGGTAGCGACAACGGCAGTGTGGTGACTCCCGGCGACAGCGAAAAGAGCCCCATTGTACGGCGCATCCTGGGGCTTGACCGTCCGGAAATGCCCTATGGCAGTCCGCCACTCTCTGCCAGCCAGGTTGCTTTGATCCGCAAATGGATTGATGAGGGTGCACGCGGTCCTGACTCCAGCGCAACCGTTGCCTCCACAGGGCCCGTCAAACATTGGGCCTACATCAAGCCCGTTCGTCCCGAAGTGCCCAAAGTTAAAGACGCTGCCTGGTGCAGGAATGCAATCGATAATTTCGTTCTCGCCAGGCTGGAATCACAGGGCCTCAAGCCGTCTCCTGAGGCCAGCAAGGAAATGCTGATTCGGCGCGTGTCGCTCGACTTGATCGGTCTTCCCCCCACTCCGCAAGAAGTCGATGCGTTTCTGGCCGATCACAGTCCGCAGGCCTATGAAAAGGTTGTGGATCGACTGCTGGCATCTCCGCATTTTGGCGAGCGGTGGGCCGCGATGTGGCTTGATCTGGCGCGCTATGCCGACACGAACGGCTACGAAAAGGATCTGCGGCGCACCATGTGGAAGTATCGCGACTGGGTGATTAATGCGTTCAATCAGGACATGTCCTTCCGTGAGTTCACGATTGAGCAGATTGCCGGCGATATGCTGCCCACCCCCACCACAGACCAGTTGATTGCCAGCGGCTTCAATCGAAACACTATGACCAACATGGAAGGCGGTGTCGATCCGGAAGAATACTATTTCTATACTCAAGTGGACCGGGTTGACACCACCGCCACCGTCTGGCTCGGCAGCACGCTAGCCTGCGCCGAATGCCACAATCACAAGTTTGATCCCTTTACTCAAAAGGATTACTACCGGTTCCTGGCTTTCTTTGACAAGGAGACGCACGTCGACGTGGATGCCGATGGCGGGCCGCACGCACGCGAACCGATCCTGGAACTGCCTACGCCCGAGCAGGCGGCGAAAAGCAAGGAGTTGCGCGCGGAAATCTCCGGTCTTCAAACCGTGTTGGACACGCCGACTCCTGAATTGGCTACGGCACAAGCGCAGTGGGAAGGGGATATCAAAGCTGCGGAGTCGAAATGGATAATCCTCCAACCCGATCATTATGAATCTCAAGGTGGGGCGACTCTCAAGCTCCTCCCTGACGGCTCAATTCTGGCGGGTGGGAAGAATCCTGATGCCGACTCCTATCAGGTTTCGACCCGTACAGAGCTGACGGGAATAACCGGCGTGCGCCTGGAGGTCATCAATGACCCAAGCCTGCCCGCGGGCGGGCCGGGGCGCGACCCCAACGGGAATTTCTTCCTGAGTGACTTCGAAGTCGAAGCTGCTCCCACCGACAACTCAGGGAAGCCTCGGAAGATCGTCTTCAAAGAGGCGGCTGCGGACGAATCGCAATCCGAATACAAGTTTGACAACCTTGTGAATGACAATCCGCCCCCGAAAGGCTGGGGCATTGAGACCGCCGACGGCAAATCGACGACGATCCGGCGTGGAGTTCTTATTCCCGACAAACCGTTCGGATTCCCCGGCGGCACTCTACTTACCATTCGCTTGAAGCACGACATGGCTTTCACCAAGTGCGCCATCGGACGCTTTCGAATTGCCGTTACCAGCATGGCCGATCCGAAGTTGGTGGCAAGTGTCCCTGCGCGCCTTCGAGTCGTTCTGGACCTTCCGCCGGCACAGCGCACGGAGAAGCAAGCTGCCGACCTCGCCGCTGCATATCGTGCCATTGCCCCACTTCTCCAGCCGACTCGCGACAAGATTAAGGAGATCCAGAAGGAAGACTCCAGCTTGGGAATCACCACAACCCTGGTCATGGGAGAAGAAAATTCCTTCGAGCGGCCTTGCACTCACATCCGCATTCGCGGCGGCTTCCAGAGCCTTGGCGACCAGGTGTGCGCGGGAGTCCCCTTCATTCTCAATCCCCTCCCCGATGACCAGATGCCCAACCGCCTGGGTTTGGCGAATTGGCTGGTCTCCGATGACAATCCGCTCACGGCGCGCGTCACGGTGAACCGATATTGGGAGCAATTGTTCGGGCGCGGAATCGTGGAAACGAGCGAGGATTTTGGAACACAAGGCACCCCGCCGTCTCATCCACTGCTGCTCGATTGGCTGGCGACGGAATTCATGCGTGACGGATGGAGCATGAAGAAAATTCTGCGGCTGATGGTGACCTCCGCAACTTACCGCCAGTCTTCGGACGCCACACCACAGCTCGAGGAAAAGGACCCCTACAATATACTGCTGGCCAGGGGCCCCCGTTTCCGAGTGCCGGCGGAGATGGTGCGAGATGTCGCGCTTGAGGAAAGCGGCTTGCTGAGCACCAAAATCGGCGGCCCCAGCGTTTTTCCCTATCAGCCCGCCGGCGTATGGGACCGGCCGTACAATCGTGACACCTGGAATGAGAGTAAAGGCGAAGACCATTACCGCCGCTCGCTTTACACCTTCATCCGGCGGACCTCACC
>JASHSC010000411.1 GCA_030036915.1 Terriglobia bacterium | reverse complement strand
ACCACGTAAAGATCCTCGGAGAGCGTGGGGTGAATCGCCACGTAGCTGGTGGGCTGCTGGCTGGCCTTGTAGAACCGCTTCTCCGGATGCATGGAGGCGAACGCCTCGCCGTTCTTGGTGACGGAGAAATTGGCCCGCGTGTATTCGTAGTTGGGAGTGTCGCCGGAGACAAGCTCATCCAGGCGGAGCATATAATTGTTGATTTGCAGGTTGTCGCCCTCCTGCATCAATGCTTTCGTATCGGCTTTAAACGCCTGGCCGGCAAAACCAATGAACAGCAGCACGATTCCGATGTGCACCACATAGCCGCCGTAGCGGCGCGTGTTGCGCATGGTCAGGTTGTAGAGGGCGACGGCAAAATTCTCCTTCGCGGTCTTCATGCGGGTGCGCGCGCCCTTCCAGAATTCGCCCACGATACAGACCGCCACGAAGACGCAAAGAAACAGCGTCATCCACGCGTAAAGGTTGCGCACGCCTTCTACAAACAATATGACTCCCGCCGGGAGCGCCACGGCGAGCGGCAAGATGAAATTACGCTTGATGCTCTGGAACGAAGTCTTGCGCCAGGCCAGCAGCGGCCCCGCGCCGGTCAGCAGCAGCAGGAGAAGGCCCATGGGAATCGCCACTTTGTTGAAGAACGGCGCGCCCACCGTGACCGTGGTGTTCTCAATGGCCTTCGAAATCACCGGGAACAGCGTTCCCCAGAAGACGGCGAACACCAGCGCCAGCAGAATCCAATTGTTGAAAAGGAATCCGCTCTCCCGCGAAACCATGGAATCCAGCTTGTTCTCGCTCTTCAGGTGGTCCAGGCGAAGGACCAGCAGGGTGACGGAGAAAAACAGAATGATGGCAAGAAATACCGCAAAGAATGGCCCGATATTCGATTGCGCGAAGGCGTGAACGGAGGAAACGATGCCGCTGCGCGTGAGGAAAGTTCCGAAAATGCTCAGGAAAAACGTCAGGATCACCAGCGCGACGTTCCAGACCTTCATCATGCCGCGCTTTTCCTGGATCATGACCGAGTGCAGAAAGGCCGTGCCGGCCAGCCAGGGCAGCAGCGAGGCGTTTTCTACCGGGTCCCAGCCCCAGTATCCGCCCCATCCCAGCACCGCATACGCCCAATTGCCGCCCAGCAGGATTCCGGTGCCGAGGAGCATCCAGGGAACCATCGTCCAGCGGCGCGTGGTGCGAATCCAGTTATCGCCCAACTGGCGCGTAATGAGCGCTGACATCGCGAATGCAAACGGCACCACCATGCCCACGTATCCCAGGTAGAGCATGGGAGGATGAATCACCATGGAATGGTATTGCAGCAACGGATTCAATCCGTTTCCATCCGGGGCCGTGAAGGCCTGCGTGCCCGTGCTGGTGGCCACCGCCAGCTCCTGGAAGGGATTGGCGACGAAAAAGACGAGGAGAGAAAAGAAAGTTCCCGTGCCCATCAGCACGGAAACCACGTAGGGCATCAACTGGCGATTCTTCCGGCGGTTCTGCCACACCACCAAGGCGCTGTAAATCGAAAGCAGCCACGTCCAGAAGAGCAGCGAACCCTCCTGGCCAGACCACAGCGCCGCAACTTTATAATAGGTAACCAGGTCGCGGTTGGAGTGCTCGGCCACATAGGCATTGTGGAAGTCGTTGGTGAGAATCATGTACTCGAGCGCCACCACCGCGAGGGTGATCATCAGGAAAAAGCCCCACGTGGCGCGCTCGGCGCTGCGGGTGATGCGCGGGCTGCGCAGCTTGCCGCCCACGGCTCCCGAAACCATCGCGTAGACCGCAAACGCCAGAGCTGCAATCAGACCGACGCTTCCAACTGGATTCATAAATACTCCCTGAGGGACTTTGCTGCGTGAGGTGGAACTCGCGGGCGGCTTGTGGTGCCGCGCCTGAGGCTTACTTCGCGCCGCTGATCTCGGCCACCGGGCCCTTCATGCTCCCGCCCTTGGAACCGGGTGCCGCCTGGTATTTGGAAGCACATTTCGCCTGGATCCTTTCGGCGCGGAATTCCCCGCTCGAAAGGTAATCACCATCCACGATGGCCTGCGCGCCGCCTTTGAATGTATCCGGGAGAGTGTCGGTTCCCACGTAGGTCACCGGAATGGATTTTGTGTCTTGCGCAAGCCGGAAGCAGAGTTGCCCGCCGCGGCGCTCCACCGATCCCTCTTCCACCACTCCACCCACGCGCACGTGACGGCGGGCCGTTTGTGCCTGGGTGAGCTCGTTCACCGTCACGTAATACATCTTGCTTTCCTGAAAACCGGACACACCTTCCCACGCCGCTACGGCGAGAATGATGCCGATGCCGATGCCGAATTTCCACTTTTTCGCGTGCATTCTGTTTTGCGCCTGTAACCAGGGGACGCAAGCCCTCGCAGACTTTCGGAGTCTTCCGCAAGCAACCCCATATAAAATTTTGCACCTGCCCTCGCTCAGAGTCAATCGGAAAGACATTGCGAGGATTGCCGGAATCTATCGGGCCGAAATCGATGGTCAGAATCGCGATGGGAGAAGGTGAGAACCTTCGGCCCGCGGGTAGTGGTGCAGCTCGAAATTTCGGCGTAGGGGCACCCCTCGTGGGTGCCCTAGCCATGGCGTGACCAGGGCAGTGGGCAGGGCGATGCCTGCCTCTACGTAAAATTCAAATTGCAACGCTGCGGCCCGCGCACCATCTTGACCCGCACGGGGATTGATGACAAATTGAAACGAACCGAACAGCGCGGCCGAGACGAGCCGAGTCACGAAAATTCCCGGAGGCCTATGGCAGACAATTCAATCAGTCAACCCCCGCTCGCCGAAGTCTGGCACCTCAATAATCGCATCAACTTGAAATTGCTTGACGCTCTCACCGACCAGCAATTGGCCGCCACCATAGCCCCGCGCGGCAAAGCCCTAACCAGTTATTTTGCGCACATCCATATGGCGCGGTTCTATTGGCTCCAGCGCCGCGCACCAGCGTTGGCGGGGAAAATCAAGAAGCTCTCCAGCAAAACGTCCTCCCGAGCCGCGTTGCGCCAGGCGCTGATCGATTCCGGCAAAGCGATGGGAGAACTGTTCGCGGAAGCCGAGCGCACAGGCCACATGAAGGGCATTGCGTCCCGCTTGGGTCCCGTAGGATTTCTTGCCTACTCCGTCACTCACGAAGGCCACCACCGCGGCCAGATTCTGCTGCACCTCAAGATCGCGAAGATGCCCTTGGACCGCGACATCAGCTACAGCCTTTGGTATTGGAACAAGATTTGAGGGGGAAGGGGAATCCACCGGGGGAGTTTTTGTCGCAGTTCAGGAATATAACTAAGAATCAATAACTTACGGAGGGTCGTTTTCTTGTAAGTCGTTGATTCCTGGTAGCCAGAACTATACGGAACGACATAAGTGTTTGCGTATTTGGTTGTAGCGGCGGTCTATGACCGCCGGTCGGCGCTCGTAGAGCGCCGCTACAATTTATGTCGTTCCGTATAGGCGTTCCACACAATCCCATGGCTCAAAGCTCCGCGAAACCATCGTCATGCTAATACCATACGCAAGACGCCGAGTTCCACACAATCCCATGGCTCAAAGCTCCGCGAAACTACCCCAAATCCCTCCCGTGCACCCTTGTATCTATCTGAAATAAAGCATGTTACCAAGAAGAGGCAGCAGCACCACCCCACTTTGCATCTAATGCTCTGTACTGGCCAAGGCAGGTAAGATGAGAAGGCCAGCAATGGAAGGAGGGCATTAGCCATGAAACGCTTACTGATGGCTTCGGCGGTTGCCCTATTGGCGTTGGTTAGCTTTGCGCCGGCGGCGTCCGCGCGCGGCGCGGTTTTCGTTCGACCTTACGTAGGAGTGGGAATCTACCCCGGCTTCTACGGTTTCTACGGCCCTTATGGCCCGTACGGTTGGTACGGACCGGGCTACTACTACGCCCCGAACGCCGGCGAAGTGGAAATCTCCACGAAGCAAAAGGGTAACCAGATTTTTGTTGACGGTGGTTTTGCCGGACTCACCGGCCAACTGAAGAAATTCCCCCTGCGAGCCGGAACCCACAACCTTGAGTTGCGCGATCCCAACGGGAAAACGTTTTACCAGGAGCAGATTAACGTGATCGCCGGAAAGAAACTCAAGATTCAGTCCGATTACGCCAAATAAGTTTCAACGTCTCTCCCAAGCGACGCCACGGCCACTGCAATGGGCCGTGGCGCCCCACAGCTCAGAAAATCCTGACGAGAAATCTAATACCTGACCTATCTTTTTCCATCTACTCGTACCGCAGCGCCACGATGGGATCGACCTTCGTTGCCCGAATGGCCGGGAGCAGCGTCGCCAAGCCGGCCGTAAACCCCACAAAGATCAAGGCAGCAGCAAGCGATTCGGGATCTTGAGGTGAGATGCCATAAAGCAGCGAGCGGATTACAGGTCCCGCAATCATGGCGCTCACCATTCCCAATGCAACTCCTACGGCCGTAATGCCGAGAGATTGTTTTACAATCAGCCCTCTGATTTGCCCAGGCTGCGCCCCCAGCGCCATCCGAATCCCGATCTCGCGGCGCCTCTCGGTGACGGTATAGGCGAGCAGGCCATAGATTCCGGCGCCTGCCAGCAGCGCCGCAATCGCGCCGAATGTGGATGCGAGCGCCGCGGTGATTCGCTCCCCCGCCATGCTGATGCCGACCTCTTCCGCCAGGGTGTGGACGTCGAGGAATGGCAGTCCGGGAGCCAGCGCCGCCAACGTCTTCCGAACGGGCTCTATAATCGCCTCGGGCCGAGTTTGGGTGCGCACGTTCAGGACAAACTGGTCAAAGTCGGTCTGGCATTGGTAAAAGACCGGAATGACGGGCGCGCGTAAAGACCGATACTTGGAGTCGCTTACGACACCCACGATTTCGTCATTCTCTCCCGCCACCCCGGTCAAGCCCCAACCGAACAGCTTACCCAGTGGTTGGGTATTGGGGAAAAATCGCTCTACAAACGCCCGATTCACCACAGCGTGCTTAGGGCTCGGACGCTTGGGATCGGGAACGTCACTCGGTACGAAGCCGCGCCCGGATAGAATGTGCATGCCCATCGTGTCAAAGTATTCGGGTGACACGCCCATCGTGCTTGTATTTAGGAATTCGGCCTGCGTTAACGGTTGGCCGGCCGGCGCAACCGTGGTCGCCGTGCCCGTCCCTCGCATCACCCCCAACGATGAGACCCCGAGCGACACAACTCCAGGTAGTTCGCGGATTCGCTCCGTGAATGTCTTCAAAAAGACATCAGTCTTGCCTTTGTAACCGCTCAGGTTGAGAGTGAAAGTAGCGATATGGTTGGTGTCAAACCCCGGATCGACCCGTTGTAATTGCCGCAAAGTGCGAACGAATAAACTCGCGGTCACCAGCAAAAAAGTGCACAGCGCAATCTGTAGAGTAATTAGCGCCCGGCGTCCCCGAATACTGGCGCTCGATCGCGAGCCGCGAAGCAAGCTGTCGAGATTCGAATGGCAAACCGCGAGTGCCGGGCTCAAGCTGAAGAGGAGCATCGCGATTATGGAGATGGCCATCAAAAAAAGGAAGATTCTCCAGTTGTTCCCGACATCGACCGAGAGTGGCACAAGATCGGGAGATGGATATGCGCGGATTGAGGGCAACGCCCGCTCGATGAGCGGTGTTCCTGCCAGCGCGATTACCAGCCCGCCGGCAGCCCCCAAGCCGGCGAGAGGCAGATTTTCCCCCAGCACTTGCCGCAGCAGCCGGAAACGTGTTGCACCCACCGCGACGCGCACCGTAGTCTCCTGTTGCCGGGTCGCCGCCCGCTCCAGCAGAAGGCCGGCGACATTGGTGCAAACGATCAGAAGCAGCAGGATCATACACGCCATGATCAATTTCAGCGCGTTGCCATAACGTTCGCGAATGAGGGAGACACCTCGTGCCACGTTCTCCACTTCCATGCCCTCGGCCAGTTCCCGCGACACGCCTTCCGGCGGCAGCTTTAGGACATTCCGTAAATAGCTCTCCATCGTGGAGTGCCAAAGCACGCGGCATTCAGCCTCTGCTTGGGAGTGCGCAACCCCCGCTTTGAGGCGCCCAGCCACTTCAAAGACAATTTTATCCAGGGGATAGTTCACCAGAAGAAGGCAGGCACGAAGGGGGATGCGTACGTCCGGCGCTGTGTCAACGGTAATCCCGTTAAACTCAGGGGGCATTACGCCAACGATCATGAAACGGTGGCCATTTACCAGAAGAGTGTCTTTGTTGACGACCGCTGGATCCCCCCGGAATCGCCGCTGCCAGAAACCGTAACTCAATACCGCCGGCGGCATCCCCGGACGTTCGTTGGCATCGTCAGGCAAAAGCACCCGGCCATGTAGAGCGGGCACGCCCAACGCGCTGAAGAACTCAGGGGTGACTCCGTAAACAGTGATTTCTTCCGCCGGTTCAGGATCACTCATGGCAAAGTGGACGTACCAGCCAGTCTCTCCGAATACGCTCGCAAGGGTTGTGGCATGCTCGCGCAAGGCATCGTAATAGGCGAATCGGAAGTAACTCGAGGCAGGCCCGTTCTTAAGGCGGTGCTGCACCATCCGCACCAGTGTGCCGGGATCGCGCACCGGCAGCGGCCGCAAAAACACAGCATCAAACAAGCTGAAAATCGATGTGGTCGCGCCGATTCCCAGAGCCAGGATTCCAATCACCAACATCGAAAAGCCGGGACTCTTTAGGAGCGTCCGGAATCCATAACGCAGGTCCTGGTAGAGTGTCTCGATCAAAATCGAACCCCACATTCCGCCCCTCGGGTCTCCCGGAGATCACCAATCGGGTACTGGGGAAAAATTGTAGCGCAGAGATACGCGTTTTTGCGTTTCTCCGCGGCCCTTACCCGTGGCCCGGACGGTCGTTCGCGACACGAGCAAGGACGACTATAATCTGGCACCAGTCGCCCGTCGGCGCAAGGTGACGAAGATCCCACGGTCAGAAAGGTGCTGGCCGTGGCTACAGCGGGCGGGACGCCCGTGTCACTGTGGGCGATGCGTCACGATGGCTGCAAATTGACTCCAGTCTCTCTGCGCGAAATCACCCACTGGGTTCGTGAAATCCCGCACTGGAAGGACGGACGCCCTGGACAAGAACACGGGTTGCCGCCAGTAAATGCTTCTAGTCCAATAATTACCATTGATCAATCAATTTAATTGATAATGGACCTGAGATTGCTCAGAATTCCCGCGGGGGTAGTGTCTGTGCGCGAAATTTACGAGCGCCATTGGGGCAATGCAGGCTGGAGACGAGCTTGGGCAAACGAAATTGTCCAGTCGGCGCTCCTCAAGCTGCGACTGCTCGTACCCTTCGGCGCTCCGGGGCAACTTGGGCCGCGCCGGGGGGCGAGTTTGTCTCCCGGCAGTTTCC